>JAAKFP010000380.1 GCA_011065005.1 Chlamydiota bacterium
CTTTTGGCCCACAACCGCTTACAATGGAGGGCCCCTTCACCGTATGGGAATGTGACCCTCCATTGTAAGCGGTTATGAACCAAAATCTTGCACTTATAGATCATTTTCAACTGCGTTTTCTAGATTAATTTTTCTGGGCAAGAATCTTCTGAAGTTCGGAGCAGAGCCGTCTCGCTTCGGGGAAAGTGAGTTGCTCTATTGCTTCGGAAAGGGGCAGCCAGCAACTTGACAAAAGTTCTTCTTCTTGGATTTTCACCTCTCCTTCAACCTCGGCGATGAAATACTGGACAACCTTGTTTATTAGATTGTCTTTGGATTTGTAGCGATATTGTTCCTGAATAGGAGTGTCACGAATGATTTTCCGAACGGTCAGAGCCGTCTCTTCAAAGAGTTCCCGCTTGGCTGATTCAAGAGGTGTTTCCCCTGCTTCTTGGTGTCCTTTGGGAAAAGCCCAATGTCCTGCCTGGTGTTTAATCAGTAATACCAAGCATCGATTCCCTTCGAATTTCAATGGAATGATACCATAAGACCTTTCAGTCTCTTGTTCCATAAATCACCCTGTAAACTTACCAAAGACCACTGTGGCGTTATGTCCACCAAATCCGAAGGAGTTAGAGATCGCCACGTTGACAGTATGTTCTTGGGCAGTTGTTGGAATTGTGAACTCGAGATTAGGTTCCGGGTTTTCAAGGTTGATGGTGGGGTGTACGACGTTATCTTTAACTGCCATAAGCGTTGCGACAGCTTCCAAGCCAGCAGCAGCGCCGAGACAATGACCTGTCATGGATTTTGTTCCGTTCATGAGGATGCTTGCGGGATTAGAAAAAACTTGTTTCATCGCATGGACTTCTACCATATCCCCTGCAAGTGTTGACGTCGCATGAGCGTTTACATGGTTCACATCTTCAGGCCGAACTCCGGCATCTTTGAGTGCATTGTGAATGCATCTTGCAATCCCTTTGCCATCTGGGCGGGGTTCAGTTATGTGATAGGCATCGCAAGAGAGTCCATGTCCTAGGTATTCCGCAATAATGGGTGCTCCACGCTCGAGGGCATGTTCCAAACTTTCGAGTACCAAAACCCCGGCGCCTTCGCCCATAACAAAGCCATCGCGGTCTCTATCCCAAGGGCGAGAGGCTTTTTCTGGCTCGTCATTACGCTGAGAGAGTGCTTTACACGAACAAAAACCAGCCATTCCAATCTGCAACAGAGCGGCTTCAGCGCCCCCACAAATCATGAGGTCGGTTTCCTCCTGGCGGATGTGATTGGCAGCGGCAATGATCGAGTTGTTGCCGGTCGCGCATGCGGTAGTTATGGAGTAGTTGGGCCCCATAAATCCTATGTCAATAGCAAGAAGAGCTCCCCCCATGTTTGTTATCGTATAGGGAACGAAGAAAGGGGAAACTTTCCGAGGTCCTCTGTTGAGTAAAGCATCCATATTATTGGCAAAGGTCCCCATGCCACCCATACCGGCTCCAACGATAATGCCGCAACGTTCCTTGTCGAGTTTTGCTTGTGCGGCTTCATCCATCTGAGCCATTTCTAGGGCTTTTTTTCCGGCTACGATGGTATAGGAAATAAACTTGTCCACACGTCGGGCTTGCTTTTTGTCCAAATATCCTTCCGGATCAAAATCACGAATGACTCCTCCGATACATGTGGATAGATCGTCGCAAGGGAACTCTGTGATCTTTGAGATTCCACTCTTTCCTTGAAGGAGATTGTTAGTAAACTTCTTGACATCATGACCCAGAGCAGAAACAACTCCCATCCCTGTGATAACAATTCTTTTTCTATTTATCATCTTATCACCTCTTCTCATCGAAAGATTCTTTAACCTTCAGTTTTAAGTCGACAAGTTCCCCCTCATGCCAGAGCTCTTCAAGTCCATATTTTTCTCGCAATTCGGGAATGAACAGGTGGACCATGATTTCTCCGCAGTCAACAACGGCCCAATCCCCTGTTTTTTCTCCTTCCACGTGATAGAAGTTAAATTTCGATTCTTCAATTTTCTCTTTTATTGCTTCGCATAAATATTGTACATGTCTTCCGACAGTTCCTTCTGCGATGAGCAAATATTCTGTTAACGTTGAGATCTCACGAACATCTATTGCCAGAATGTTAAATCCTTTTTTATCATAGATCGTTTGTGCGATAACCTTCAGCATTTCTATATTTTTATCCTGCATAGAGTAAATCTTTATAATTCGCTAAAATACTAAGAATCAATATTAACAGTATAATTTATATTGATATATGTAGTCCAATACTTTTTTTGGAACGAAATCTTCACAATTCAGTCCTTCTCGA
>JAAKFP010000381.1 GCA_011065005.1 Chlamydiota bacterium
TTACGCCGGCTTCGTTCCTTCTTTTATGCACTTTCTTTCCGCTCTTGAAAAGGGGCACACGCAGCTATTTTTATTGATGCTCAACCACACCACCACCACTGCAATCGATCTCGACAAACTACTCCTTTTAACCTGCGGCGCTAAGGGGAATAAAGAGGTAGCTTTGGCACTTATAAAAAAAGGCGCCAATCTTACCGCTACAGATCCGAAAAGTGGCAACTCTCCCTTGCATGAAGCTTGTAGGCATGGTCATAATGCGCTCGTCTTGGAAATCATAAAGAGAAATCCCTCTACTCTGAATATGAGAAATAAAAATGGATTATATCCAACAAACTATGCAATCCCACAATACAACAAACAAGTTGCAATCCCAAGATGCAACAAACAAGTTTTCTATGCAATGGAACAAGAAAATGCTCCTTGTTCTTTTAAAGGCTCATCCATATATGACGATTCCAACCCCTTGCTTTATGCTGTCGCAGCTGGGGATATAGAATGGGTTCAACAGATTCTAAAAAGTGGTCCCCTCGACTCGTGGCTGTACGCACGCGTTAAACTACCTGAGTATTCGCATCCGAAAACTGGCAGAGTTATCTCAATAGCCATTAAGAATGCAACCAAAGGTGATAAATATGAGGAGATTGCCCTTCTTCTCCTCCAACAAATGGAACGTTTAATCAATACAAAAGATCTGCTCACTAAAGATACCCTCTACGTAGCGGCTCAATATGGTCTTGATAGAGTCATCGAGAAAATTCTTCGTAGTCCTCGTTTGAATGTTGAAGAAAAACAAGTTCTTCTTGATTATGAAGATCGCGAAGAAGACGGAACTCCTATTGAAACAGCTTGCGAACTTGGTGAGCTAGAATGCGCTCAGCTACTGATGGAACTAGACCCAAAACTCGCTGAACAAGATCAAGACAATCTAATGTATGTAGCGTATCAAGCTATAGACTGGGAGTGGAAAGAGTTTCTTGAAGCTCTTCTTGCAAAGGTAAGACTCGATCTAAATAAAACAGTACAAATTTGTAGTGGAGAACCCCTCTTAATTAGTGCTTTTGATCATCCCGGAGGTGCTGAGATTGCAAAGCTTCTTATTGAAAAAGGAGCCGACCTGACTGTTACATCAACTCTTGACGGAAGCACACTGGCAGACCTTACCGCAAGACGTTGTGATTCTGAGAAGATTTCCTTGATCTTTTCCAAGATAGACGAAGAAAAACTTCCTTCCTGGATAACCTCCCATAGAACCGATGGGATAACCCTTCTTCATCAAGCATGTGGCAAAGAACGTTACGATAAATACCCCGCCCAAAGATTTGATCTGTTCTTATCCATTCTACTCGCCCCTCTAACTCCTGAACAGAGAACAGCCTTTATTAATACTACGACCCAAAAGAGTGGCGAGACGGCACTTCATCTTTCTCTTAAGCAGGAGGGTTTCGTAGAAAACGCTCTACTTCTTCTCCAACATGGCGCTGACGTGACAATACCAAATTCCGAAGGGAGAACAGCTCTACACATAGCAGCAAGTATAGGCTTGAATGAAGTTATCGGGCCTCTTCTAGAGCAAAATGCCCCCCTCGATGCAAGAGATAAACAGGAAACAACCCCACTTTTGCTTGCTTGCCAAAACGGTCATTTTGCCACAGCTGAAACTCTTATCGAACGTGGCGCTGACGTGACAATAGCAGGTTCTGGCCTGACAATGCTACAGGCAGCTTCACAGAACGGTTGGGGGAAAATTGTAGCGTTTCTTCTGTCTAAGAAAAACCTTAATGAAACAACAGTAAAAAAAGAGGGATCTAAAGCACTAGTGCTTGCCTGCGGAAAAGGTCATTTTCTGATAGCCGGTATCCTTCTGCAAAATGGAGCCGAAGTTGACACGGATGATTACGCTGCTATGAGCACTGTTCTTAGCAGAATGGACACAAGATATCCTCTTACCCAGTCGACACACAGAAATATTTACAGCAAAATGGCTAAAGAGTTTGTCCAAGATCCTATTAAAACATTGCAAACAGGTCTGGATCCCCTTGTTTTTTTCAATACAGAGGTGCTTTATAGCGAAAAGGTCAGTGACAAAAAAATCGTCTTAAGAAAGGGTGGGAAGGAATACGCCTACTGGGTCAACTCAAAGCTTCTTGCCGCACGATCAGAATATTTTTTTCAACTTTTTAACGGCTCTTACAAAGAAGGTGAAAGCGCTACCTCAACTATTGAAATGCATGATATCGACCCGGCTTCCTTTTCGGCAGTACTGCAATATCTCTATACGCAAAGAATCACCGTTACGCACGACAA
>JAAKFP010000382.1 GCA_011065005.1 Chlamydiota bacterium
GGTTCATAACCGCTTACAATGGAGGGTCACATTCCCATACGGTGAAGGGGCCCTCCATTGTAAGCGGTTGTGGGCCAAAAGATTGTGCTTAGAGATCGTTTTCAACTGCGTTTTTTAGGTTAATCCAAGGTCATGCGACCGAATGGGGTCAGACAGAGGCAGGGCTTGCCATTATGTGTTCCTGTAGCTGTTTTCCCTGCATAAAAAAGATTCTCGAAGATATATGAATAGAGGACATCGATATCCTCCTGGGTATACTCAGGAATTTTGTATTTCCAACGCTTTCCCTTGCGTTGTAAAGAAACGGTTTGATTGTTTCCAATCGGTGCAGTGCAAGCCTTGACGAAATCTTCAAAATAAACCCAGCCTGTGTTGCAATTTTTTTTCAGACATCTCTCTGTCTCCCTCTGATTTCTGTTACCATAACCTCCAACTATAGCATTGGCTGCCTGACTACTATATCGATAAACGGAGATCGCCTGTTCTTGAAGGTGCTTGTCTAGCCAAGTCTTTGCTACCTTGCAGGGATGCAACATATTCTCTTTTACTTCCGCCAATTTTAGATGTTGCAGCATCGTAACGAGCTTTTGAAGATATTTGTCTGTTAACGTATGGGAATCAAGATGGGGGAGAATACGCTGGGCCGTCTTTTTCGAGAGAGCACCCTCATTTTCATGAACAACCAATGCAAGAGGTTTGTTCAGGGATGGCGCAAGGATTTTTGTCATATCTTGCACAAAACCAAAATCGCTGGGGTGAGTGCGTACAATTTCAGTGGTGTTTTCGATCAGCTTTGGCATGGAATCACGTCGATTCCGTAAAAATTGCCTCCATTCATAAAACGGGGTGATCACTTCCTCCCACTTGCCCTCTCTTTTGCCATAACTCAAACAGCAGATGAGATTAAACTCTAGAAGGAGCATGTACTCTTCAAATTTCTCCCTATCCAAAGAATACTTCTCAATGAGTGATTTCGCCCTTACGATGAAATCAGGCGTGGAAAAGAGATCATTCATGATTTTGTTTAACATTGGATCATCAAAACTTAGCTCGTCCAGGTATCGTAAATAGACTTTTGGCGTTAGTAGATATTTTTCAATAATTGAGGAAAAAATATCATCTGAGGTGCGGGGAATAGAGTACCACAAAGGGAGAACGTGAATGGGGGGATTGCTCAGCAATCCCCGCAAATACTCCATGTCGGCACGAAAGTCGTCATCAAATTTGGGTATTTGCGAATCGTAATATTTTCGCATCTCCTTGTCGACGTGAATCGTTTCACCCTCGAGTTTATACAGTTTCATTTTTTTCAGTTCTTTAAGGGTAGGGAGAAGCTTTGCTTCATCAACTTCTAACAGGTCTGCAAGATGTGAAATGGTTATTTTAAGTGAACTGATTAGAATCTCACTGATAACCTCTACTTCGAAGACAGTTAGTTCCGCCATCAACAGTCGATATTGGATGTCCTTCTGATAAGGATATTCAGACAGGTTGACTTTGTTCTTTCTGAGTGGATTATCTGGCATACTTGAAGTCCTCATTGACGTTTATATATACCGAAACAAACTCAAGAACCGGTTTTTGGTCTGATCTTTTTCCGCCTGACTTTGTGCTCGATCTCACCTACTTACCCAAGTATGTTGAGATCTCCGCCCTTCGTCAGTCAAAAAAACTCTAGCCCAAAATTCCGACTCTTGTATTTGTTTCGGCATAACGACAATTTTTTCTTGCATTTTATAAGTTTCTGTATTTTTTAGCAACTTTGCAATTCCTTAATATTATAATAGTGTTTAATAGGTTTAAAATCAATGAAAAAAAATAGTTTGTAAAATATAAAAAAAAGTATTATAATGAGTTTATAACGGGGTTAGGTTAGATGTTCGAGGAGGAAAATAATGGACGTAGAGAAAAAGTCGGTAAGGCTAGAAAGACAGTTTATTCATCATTTTAAACCCGAGGATAAGGGACGTCAATCAGAATTACGGCCACCTGAGCTTGCAGATTTGCCTTCGACTTGTGACTTTAGAAAAAAAACGTCCAGTTGCCTGGCAGTGTTAAGCTCCCAAGAGTACTTGATGCGGTGTGGAGCCATTTAAAGAAATGTAAAGAAAAATTACCGGTCGTTGCAACCCTTAGGGCTAATGCAAAAATAAGTTGTGCGTTTCTGGTGACTCAGCGCTTCAGATGCGAGGCGCAAATTCGCAGACAACTTGTTAGTTTTCAAGAATTTGCAACAAAGCAGATGAAGATGATGTGTTAGCAGAA
>JAAKFP010000383.1 GCA_011065005.1 Chlamydiota bacterium
CCCGTTCCCGGGAGGAAAGTACGACTGGGTCAGCGAAGGGGCCTCGTTGCTGGATGCGCGAGCAGGCTTCCATTTTTACGCGACAGGGATTACTCCCGCCATGGCCATGAAGATCATAGGGAAAGGCTCGAAATATGCCTATGCATATAAAGATGCTGACAGTAACACTTTGGACGGTGGCAAGACCTACAAGGTCCACGTACCGCCCAATGTGCCGGCCAAAGACTTCTGGTCTTTCACTCTCTATGATAATCAGACCCGTTCGATGCTGCAGACAGACGCGCGGTTCCCGGGGATCGACAATAACAAGCCCGGCATGGTCAAGAATGCCGATGGGTCCTATGATGTCTACTTCGGCCCCAAGGCGCCGGAAGGCCAGGATAACAACTGGGTTCAGACTGTTTCTGGCAAGAGTTGGAGTGTGATCTTGCGCCTCTATGGACCGCTTGAGGCCTGGTACGACAAAACCTGGCGGCCGGGAGAGATTGAGCTGGTAAAGTAGAAGAGAAAAAACGGGGTCAAAGCGGGGGGTCGTGACTTTTTGACTTTTTTTGGATAAGTTAACAAGTCACGACTGACTCCTCGCACTGACCCCTCGCATCCATATAATACCATTTTGATATTATTGACATTTGCTATCAAATATGATATCATAAGGATATGAGTAAGTTTGATAAGCTGGTTAAGCGAATACTAGACGGACAATCGATTTCCTATAAAGAAGCGGAAACCCTGCTAAAAAAAATGGGATTTGATCTACGCATTCGAGGATCACATCATGTTTTTAGCAAACCCGATCACGAAAGAAACGTTTCTCTAAAGATAAGAAACCAGCTACTGTCTTACCAAATAAGACTTCTACAGGAGGTATTAAAAGATCATGGTTACTAAAAAAGAAATACAGAAGTATGTTGATATGCCCTGGTCCTACACGGTTGAACAAGAAGACGGATATTTTATCGTCTATGTAAACGAATTACCAGGGATATGCACTGATGCCAAAACCATTAATGGAGCTATGAAAGACATCAAGGAGGCTATTACTGCTGCTATTGAATTGTATTTAGATCAGGGGAAAGAAATACCTATTCCGATAAACAAAGCCAAATTCAGAGGAAAAATCGCTTATCGAACTTCGGCTAAAAGACACTATATGATCGCAAAAATTGCACACCAAAAACACAAATCCCTAAGCAAAACTCTTGATGCACTCGTTGATGCTGGGATGGATCACACGCATTTATCTGCAGGATGATAATCGGCGCAATATTGCTGCTGAATGATCGGGGTCAGAGCTCCAATTCCAATTTGGAAGAACATGGATCAAATTGGAATTGGAGCTCTGACCCCGATCTCTGATCCCGATCCATCGTGATCACAGCTCTGGTCATTGTTGAAAAGAGAGGTAAGCTTTAGAATTTTTTGGGGGATTGTTGACGGCAGGGTTAATGTTAAGCTGCCTGCCTGCCTGCTCCCCAAGTCTTGATGATTCACTACAATAGCGAGCATGGCTATTACTTGCAGTTAATCGTGGATATACCATGGCTTTCGCATCTTCAAGTTTTTTTTCGATGACTATAAGGGCAGTAGAGGTGTTGTTGTTATATTGTCTTTTTAGAAAGTGAATTTTATTGCAGTATCCCTGAGCTACACCTAAGAAAAAAGAGTTTTTTGCGATTGTCCCTTTTAAACTAAACTGTTGCTTTTTTGCCTGGCTCCATAGTGTGTCCAATTTATGTTGCAGGGTGTTTGCAACATACTCGGCAATCTCTACATTGACGGCGCTTCCGACAATCTCAAGGTAAGTGAAGCCTTCTTGGCGATTGTAAACGGTATTAACGAAAAAGGTTTCTAAAATTTTAGCAATGGCGTGCATTTTTGCATTTTTCTTTTTTTGTTTCATGATTCGCTTCAGAAACATTTTTTCATCGTCCTCGTCTTCGTTATTCCTAAAGTCGATGTTGTGTTTCAAAAGAAGCTGTTGCGACTTGATCATCGCCTGCTCAGCTTCGTTTTTGTTGCTGCTTGCTGCAAGAGCCATTAATTTTTGCACTTTCCTCAACACGTTGCTTCCCTCTGCGTCGGGAAGACACACCTGGTCGTCAAGACATGTGGTTGCCTTCTGAACCTCTTTGCTCCACCCCATACGCTGACAAAATGTCCTGAACTCGGCTCCATGGACCTCAACCGTATTTCCGTAGTTTATGAAAGTTATGTAATGTGCCAGTTCGTGCCTGATAATATTTAGCAGTTGCTCCTTGTT
>JAAKFP010000384.1 GCA_011065005.1 Chlamydiota bacterium
AAGGGCCTTAGAAGAGTTTTTTGGGATAAATACTAGCATTCTTCGTTCACTAATTTGAAGAGTAAATGACCTTAGAAAGCGTTGTGAATGTATTTATTGGCTTTTCTTCCAAGCACTAACTATGCATAGGAACCACCCGGTCATCATGATCTGCCGTTGTGATCAGTGTCGCTGGGTAGTTTTCGCCGGCCTTCACATTGTGATACGGAGAGTAGGCATATAAAAAGGGAAAGTCCTCGGGATCGTCGGGGTTTCCAAAATCACCCATCCATGCGCACCCAATAGTAAACTTGTGAAACCGTAACATATCTAAAACACCTACTTGAGGTACTGCCGCAGCGAAGAGATCTGGTCTTTGGGTTAAACAAGCTCCAACAAGCAAGCCTCCGTTACTACGACCGTTGATCGCTAGCTTTTTCGAATTTGTATAGCCATTGGCGATCAACCATTCTCCGGCGGAAATAAAATCATCAAAAACATTCTGTTTATTTTGACGTTTTCCCGCTTCATACCACTCTTTTCCATATTCACCGCCGCCACGTAAATTTACGGATACATAAATACCCCCAAGTTCTAGCCAAGTCATTGTAAGAGGGGAAAATACAGGCGGCATGGAGAGGTTGAATCCCCCATATCCATACATTAAGGTTGGTTGGTTCCCATCGAGAGTTATCCCTTCCTTGTAGGTGATAAACATAGGGATTTTCGTTCCATCTTTACTTGAGAAAAACACCTGTTTCGTAACGAAGGAAGAAGACTTGTGATCAGTTACGGGCTGGAAAAAAGTTCGAGAGCAACCTCCCTTAATATCATGCTGAAATATTGTTGTAGGGGTCGTGAAATCTGTGTAGCCAAAATAAAACTCATTGTCAAAAGCGTTACCTGACATGAATAATCCCTTGTGAGGCAATACAGCCGTTCCCCTTCCGGGGAGAGTGATGTTCTCAAGGAAATGACCTTCTTGATCAAAAACTTTTAAAGTCGAAGAACAATCTTCAAGATACCCACAGACGATATAATCTTTTGTGAAGCACCCCTCTAACAGCGTGGAAGAAACCTCAGAGACCACTTTATGCCAAAAATCTGGGCTGGAATTGAATGGGTCAACAGAAACCAGTTTATTCTTTGAAGCGCCATGATCTGTGATGAAGAAGAATCTTTTCCCCCTTTCCTCAACAAATTGGAAGGCTCCCATTCCTGGAGGAACGACTTCGGAAAGAGTGCTCTCAGCAATGTTTAGAAGATAAAACCCATTGTTTTTAAAATCACCGTTTTTTAAAGAAAACACAGAAAACAGTAAAAACTCTCCATCTAGAACGACATGAAGATCTGTGATCAACCAATCTGGGTGGTCCGCCGTGTCAAAAATTCTCCGATCTTCTTCTTGGGTTTGATCTCCCAACCGATGGTGATAGATACTATGATGCGTAATTTTCGATGGTGCATCATCTTTCCATGAACGAACATAATAGACGCCCCTGCTGTCTCTGCTCCATTCCGGTTCAGAAAATTTTATTCCACCGATCTCATCAGAAATTTGTTGACCCGAATCAAGATGCTGAAACTTCCATTCCTGCAGGTCGGATCCCGATTCCGACAATCCATAACACAAAAACTTTCCATTCTGACTCACTGTGAATCCGGTCAATGTGCTATTTTCCTCAGTTGGGAAAGTGTTCGGATCCACAAGGATTTTTTTATCGCCGTTGGGTTCTAGCGTACATAGACAGCATTTGTCTTGGTCCTTTCCTCTCATCATAAAAAAGATACGTCCGTTGTTGGTAATGGGAACGCCATAACTCTCCATATTGGATTTTTCGATCACTTTTTGTTTAATTTTCTCACGGACGGAAATCCCTTCGAAATACCTGTCAGTATTTTCATTCTTCTCATTGATCCAGTTTTTCGTTTCGGGGGAATCCATCTCCTCAAGCCAGACATAAGGATCATCAACAATGGTCCCATGGAATTCGCTGGTCGTAGCCGCACTTGGAGCGGGGGAAACGAAAAAAAAGAGTAGAAATGCACAAATTTTAGTAGTAAAGGTATGAAATGCCATAAATCTTACAATTTCAGTTGTTTACGAAAAACCATATAATAATCTCCCCATAACTTCAAGACAAATATTTTGCCACAGATACAGGTTGGTAGAGAGGCCGGTCGCCCGACCTCCCCCCGGTTAAGAACCCATCGTGCGGATTTCCCGCAATAGGCTCAGGACTCCCATTCACCTAGCCGTTGAATAAGTTATGGT
>JAAKFP010000385.1 GCA_011065005.1 Chlamydiota bacterium
TACGAAAAAGAGGAGATTTCAATTTTATCGAAAACATCTCAATTTTTTAGGTGATGTTTTTAAAAATTAAACAGAAATCTAGGAAAATAGCTCAAAAATTCGGGGTTTTCTGTCAGACACTAATTAGTAGCGTTTGGTCTGAATAAATCGTTTGATACCATCTTTGACCAGCTTCTCCTTGTTCTACATCAATAGAATAATCTTCGCGTTTTCTTCGCTTCCTTCGCGATCTTCGCGTTCATAGGGGGTGAACGGTTACCCTTGACTTATTCCCCTTCTTATTGTAATTTGTAATATAGTCAGGTGGGACACAGAATTACTCATAACAACATGATTTATAACTAGCTAGATATTTGTGCGACCTAAAACTTTTTTTGCCAGCGAACATGATATCGATCATTCGCAAATCGATGCTGACGCCCTACATGTGCTTAGAAAGCTAACAGAGGCGGGTTATACCGCGTATCTTGTAGGCGGCAGCGTTCGAGACCTTCTAACCAAACGAAGTCCAAAAGACTACGACATCTCCACCTCTGCACGCCCTGAAGAAATCAAAGCTCTGTTCAAAAGAAGCTGCATTTTAATTGGGAGGCGATTCCGATTAGCACATATCCGCTATGGCCACAAAATCATCGAAGTTGCCACCTTCCGATCAGGAGACAACGACAGTGATCTGATCATCCGCGACAACACTTGGGGTACCGAAGAAGAGGACAGCATCCGACGAGATTTTACCATTAACGGCTTGTTTTACGATCCCAGCAACCACATGGTAATCGACTACGTTGGCGGATGGGATGACATCCACAAAGGGATCCTACGAACAATTGGCGACCCCCATATCCGTTTCAAACAAGATCCCGTGCGTATGATCCGACTCATAAAGTTTCGCGCACGCTTCGGTTTTGAAATAGACGAAGAAACAAAGCAATCTCTCCTTGAAAATCGCGAGGAAATTACAAAAAGCTCTCCCGCCAGAATTCTGGAGGAGATTCTACGCATGCTTGAATCTGGAGCCTCAGCAAAATTTTTCCACCTGATGGCACAAACTGGATTATTGCGGTTGATATTTCCCACACTGGCAACGTTTTTAGAAGGACCATCGGGCCAAAAAGTCTACGGTCTCCTCGCTATCGCGGACCAAATGAATCGAAACAGCCGCAAGTATCCTCTTTCAAGACCTATCTTAACCTCATGTCTCCTCTTTCCTATTTTGGAAGATGAAATCAAAACCAAATTTATCGAAAAAGGGAAACTCCCCCACCTCGGCGAAGTGATGTTGACTACCTCAGCGATCATTAAATCGATAGTCGCCCAGTCCTTTACCCATTTTCCCCGCCGGATTAGTGCCACCATGGTATCGATCATAACCACACAGTATCGGCTCACTCCCATTTCCGGCAAACGACACTACCGCCACAAACTGCTACAAAACAAAGAGTTTCCCCTTGCACTCAAATTTTTAAAAATCCGCGCCGTAGCCGACAACCAACTCCTCAATGCATACAACTCTTGGAAGAACATATATCGACAGTTCCTCAAACAAAGCGGGCACAACCCTCACCACCACCCACCACCACCTAAAAAAAGGAAACGCCCCTATGTCAAAACCCGCTAATCAAAAGATTAGCCCCCCTTCCGGCTTAGACATCTGCTTCCGAGGACCTCCCCTCGACATAGGACCCCTCCCCGCGCTGTACTATTTTGCTCTTTCCGGACACGACAGCTTGTTCAAAGATCCCTACAACCAACCGATCCTATTCCTCGAAGATGCACCGATCAGGATCTACTCCTCAACACTCCCCTCCCATGGTCCAGAACTCAAAGATTCTGACGCAATGCAGCGCTGGGCCAAGGAAATTCAAAATGATCACGATATCTTTACCGAATTTATCGAAGGATGCAGCGACAATATTGATTTTTTGATCCAACAAGGGTTCCTCGACGAAACAAAACTCGCAGCAGGAGGCATATCCAGAGGTGGCTTCATGGCAACACAACTCGCAGCGTATGACTCCCGCGTAAAAGTCGTTCTCGCTTTTGCTCCGCTGACAACCTTTGACACCATCAAAGAATTTCAGAAACTGCTCCAGCACCCCATTGTCCGCTCTTTAGAACTGAAAGATCGAATGGAAAAGCTAATCGACAAAAAGATCCGCTACTATATAGGGAACCGCGACACCCGCGTAGGAACAGATGTGTGCTTCCAATTTATTCACAACCTCACAGAAGTAGCCTACCGCAAAG
>JAAKFP010000386.1 GCA_011065005.1 Chlamydiota bacterium
AGCATCTTCATCTGCTACGTTGCAAATCCTTGAAAACTAAGAAGTTGGCTGCGGATTTGCGCCTTGCAGCTGAAGCGCTGTGATATCAGAAATGTATAACTTATTTTTGCACAGTTCCTAAGTTGACACCATTGATTTCGGCATTGTTACGCAACAACGCTTCTTTTCGCTGAAAAAGGTTGCCAGGATGAATGAATTGGTTTCCTTTAGTCCAAGGCATGTCATTTAAAAGAGAAATCCACCTGATTTTTTGCTTCTTTTTTGTTTTGATCTCTTTTCCGCGCCACGCACCCAAAATAATCACAACAGCTGTCACAATGAGCCAGCGTAGAAAATAGGGCATCTTTTTTAAAATGGAAAAGAGCAGTCCTATAAACCCTGAAAACTCTATATCAAAGAAATCCATTCCAAAAAGATCGGGCATACGCTTTGTATCAAGGTAATGCTGCGCTTTTTTTAGTGCCCATTTTGAACAGTTTTCATTCTGAACCATAAAGACTAGATTCCCCTTCTTGCCATCTAAAATGTTCCTCTTAATACTAGCCATGAACGCTCCCCCTTCCTTGGGAGTGGCTAGGGCAGAATAACCGATTTGTTGTCGATTCGTATAAATGATATTTTCATCAGGATAGCTAACAATTGCGGGAAATGTATTCGTAAAAACATCGAGATACTCGTACCATTTTTGGGGAAACGTTTCGGTAAATTTCCCGAAGGTATAGATTCGATACTTATCGTTGATAGGAATGGCCACTTCGAGATAGGCATGAGTTCCAATCACCTGAAAGTCGGAATTGTCCCTTGAAGCCTTCACCTCAATCACCCATTGTTTTCCATCACAGGGCTGGTCATAGCGCAATTGAGCCTCATCGACAGAGATCTCCTTCAACACAGGAAGAATCTCCCACCATTTTTCCTTTTCGAGGTCGACAAAATCGTAAATTCGCTTGGGGTTAAAATGTCGTATTCCGTCCTGAAAATACTCTAGTTCTCCGATTTCTTTCATGCGAGCTTTAAAAACGGCAAAAATTTCCTTCATAGTAAGAGTGAGGTTCCCAGAAAAATGTACTTCTTTCTCCTCGTCAAGAATACTCACCTTTTTACCTTCGAAAGGAAGAGTAACAATCTTCAGATTTTCTTTTTTTTGAATCCGTAAGTGTTTTTCTCCCTGAAATCCGGTGCGGGGTGAAAGAGTGCTATCTACGAGTTTTTCTTGCAGTCCTGGATATTGGATAAAGACCTCTGGGCTATTATGATCTTGAATGATCCATCGAAGGAACTCCTCTCGGAGGGTAGTATCTTCTAACACTCTCTCGGCAAATAACTTGTGAAAGCATGCGGATTTAATAAATTCCTGTTCCCTTAGATTCAATTGCTTATAATCAAAGATGAACTGAGAGCTTTTCCATTCATTCGCTATGCGTTCGATTTTTTGAACTGTTTCCTTATTTGCTTCTTCAATAGTATCTTTCTCCAGTCGATATCGCAGGGCTACAATCCTGTATTTCAAAGCGTTGAGCTCTTTCTTCACCTTCTGTGAGCTGGATCTCTCTAGGACCTGTTTCACAATTTCTGCTGTATCGAGATATTCCTGAGAATTCGGTACCTGCCATTCATTCCTATCAGCATTGAATTGGACGGGGATTTTCTCTAGCCTATCCAGACATTGATTAAATGCCTGGCCAACACCTGCTAGGACCCCATCTTCCAAATGGAAAATACGACGCACGACACGCATGAATGCGTTTTCATGGAACCAATTCCCTTGGGAATCGCATTCTATAGGGGACTTTTGCAATGCTTGGCTAAATTCTGTCGGCGAGGTTTCAATTCTATTCATTATTATTATTCCTCATCTTCTTGTCGCTCCGATAATGGAGGATCGAAAGATTATACCATATCCCATCATATTCCACAAACCCGAAAATTCGGAATACTGGCAGGGCTAACGCATTAAAATTTATTTAATATTGTGTCATAATTCTTCTAAGAACACCCTAGGAGGACATGATGACAGTAACTAAGAAATAGAAAAAACAAAAAAAGGGCCGAAGGTCTGAAAGTGGATAGCCCAGGCAGTAGTGAAGGGAGCTTGCGACCGGAACGGAAGCCTGGGTAGTTAGGTGGTCCGATCCAAGCACATAGGTAACATTTTATCCAAGCACATGGGTGACATTATCCAAGCACATAGGTAACACTTCTTATTAAGGATATTATTCCAAGATGAGGAGGTAAACCATATGAC
>JAAKFP010000387.1 GCA_011065005.1 Chlamydiota bacterium
GAGAAAAACTTATGTAGAACTGCAAGGACTTGTCACCGTACTCCCAAATTTCAATAGCTTTGGGAATACGAGTTTTTGTCCCTATAAACAACGGGTGTTTGATGGCGACAAACAGAAGAAGCTGCTCTTTCTAGAAGAGAATCCCAAGACACACCATGCTGCTTCAATGTTTCGAGTTTAATACTATCAAGAAGAGCAAGAGTATAGATCGCCCCTCGATTCATGCACCAAGAATACTCCCCAACTTCCGAGCTGCGAATCATGATCAAGCCTTCTGTGTTTAGGAACAATTCTTGATAGTTTTTCTTAACATGAGTCGTTTCTGCTTTTGAATACACTTTTCCTTTTACAACTGGGGGTGCGCCTCTCTCATCCATGTAGTTGTTGCAGCAATCCGCGATGGTGATGAGTAAACGAGGATTTTTGGAATAGAGAATTTGGCATACCAGATCGTAATCAACCGCTTGGTTTGCCATAGTAAAGAACATGTTCGGCCAGGGGTTGCCATCCTTTGATTCCGTCCGATAGCCGTGACCCGAGAAATAAAAGATGACGATGTCGTCAGGGTGAAACGCTAAGCCTTTTACATCATCCAGGACCTGTTCGGGAAATAGCTCATCCCCCGTGTATATCAGCTCTTTTAGGTCCCTTTTGGTGTACGTGGCAATACGTGCTACTTCCTCACACATGTTTTTGAGGTCCATAGCCACTGGTTGCTCGATATTGTCCGCATGTGTGTCGCACATAAGGATGGCCACAACATCACCACATTCACCACCGGCAAAAAAACATAGCAGCCCAAAAATAATCGCAAATGTAATCTTTTTGATCCTGACGAAGTGATACATCTTAGCAACCTCATACTTTCTGCGCAAAAATCCATTATACCTACAAAAATCGTTGTTTTCCAGCCCAAAGTGCCTCTTATTCAGTGGAAATCTACCCCAAAACATGTCCCTTGCTGCTTTTCTCCCTTTGCAATTAATCTCTTTCTATCCTATGATGGCGACTTTATATTCCGGATTAGCTCAGCGGTAGAGCAATGGACTGTTAATCCATTGGTCGTTGGTTCGAATCCAACATCCGGAGATGGGACAGCTACCCCGGGTTCAAATACTGAGTAAGTGGTTTTTATCTCAGGGCATCAGAACAAGGTGAAAACCAAGCTATTCATCCCGCTTGCGGGAGTGCCTACCATCATTGGGGAGCTGCCCTTTTTTTCAAGCGTCGCACTTGCGACGCTTTTTTTATCAGTGCAAGGGGTCGTGACTTGTTGACTTATTCAAAAAAAGTCAACAAGTCACGACTGGCCCCTCGCTCCTGTTTTTTATATTCTCTGTTCCAGGAGTTTGATCATTTCTTCAAACTGGTTGATGTCATCGATTTCAAGAAAATTCATCAGGCGAATAGCTTGATGTCCAATAAAACCTCGAACTTTCCATGAGATGGAATTGACTTTCACATTTTTCTTTTGGATATCTTGGCATTCAAATTGAAAATCCTCAATGATCCGTTTTGTGATCTTTTGGATCGCATCTTTGTGGCGGCCTTCGCTTTCGCTGTAGTATTCAAAATACCCACTAATGATATCAATTTCATTATTGCTTCTAATATTGTCTAACAGATTGTTGGTGGCATAATTGGCAACTCTTAGAGCAAGACACCCTAGTAATCCGATACCTAGTCCAATGGTTAGAGGTGTGATAGAAAACGTGAGTAATGAAACAATTGCAGTAAGAGCAATGCCTGGAAAGATTAGGCATTTTAATATATGTGCAACCGTCTCGATTTTTTCTAATAACTTTAATTTTTCTGAACCCTGTTGCTCTTCGAATTTGCGGGCAGAGTCATGAAATTTACCGATTACAGTATCGAATGTTACAGACATATTAATCTACATATCCTACTTGTTTTATGAATTAATTAACTATTATACAAAAAATAGAAAAAAACGCAACTTCTCATAGGTGCGTCTGGAGTTCGGAGTAGATACAATTCTGTCAGGTCAGTAGTCAGTAGGGTCAGTCAGTAGGGTCAGAGCTCCAATTCCAATTTGATCCATGTTCTTTCAAATTGGAATTGGAGCTCTGACCCCGATCTTTGAGCACGTCGGATATGATTTTTCAGACGCTCTTTTTTGGGATGACAAATTCCGACAGCAAATTCATGGTGAAGATAATACTCATGGGAAAACAGTATTCTGCGTCCAACTTCAAG
>JAAKFP010000388.1 GCA_011065005.1 Chlamydiota bacterium
TGGGTGCGATCTTTATAACTATCCGTTACCCCGACCTACGTGTCTCGGTCGCAAGCTCCCTCGCACTTGGTCGGGGCTACTATCCCAAACCCACTTCGTGGGAAATTGTTTGTTGCCAAACAAGGAGTAGGTGTCAGACCTGGGATGGCACAGATGAGATGATTTCAATCTAGTTAAAATTATATTTTCCCATTCTTATTATAGTGCCAATAAATCGCCGATAAACGAACTGGGTAGTGCGATACTGCCCCTCCTTTTCCTCTACTATGGGGCAGAAATTGACAGGAATGCTCGGTGAGGAGACGGTAGGGTTTTAGGTCGATCTGTGCCATCCCAGATCTAACCCCTATCACCGATCATTGGGCCAACCCCCTTCCCTTCCCGCCTACTCTTTACTGCGTCAGTTCTGCGCGCATCGCCCTATATTGTGTCGCCCTATATTGTTGATCAAAAAAAACTCCTCTGCTATCGTCAAATAAAAAAACAAAAAATGGAGATACCATGGAAGCTGCAATTACCACCACGTCCGGAATCAGTACCACCACGCCCGGAATCAGGCCAGAAACCAGCGGATTTTCTGCTGGAAACCCCCTACAAACCATAACTGAAGAGATGCTTGAGCAGTATCAAAAAACCTTCGATCGCATCCCTCAAAGCATAGAGGTCGTGCGCGTTGGGATCTCAGAGGCTTCTAAAAGGGATGCCGTTGTTCCCTACCATATTTTTAGTCAAAAGATTAAACCTCAAGTAACCGCTGCTGATCAGAAGAAATCATTATTTTGCTGGATCTTTGCAATCTTGAATGTACACCGCATCGATTTCATAAAGCGATTCAACCTCCCGAATGACTTCCAGTTTTCACAAACCTATGTAGCTTTCTACGACAAATTAGAGAAAGCCCATATGTTTCTATTACGAATGAAAGAGCTGAGGCAAGAACCAATTTCACACAAAGAGATTCAAAAGCGGTTGCGCGAACCCATTGAAGAGGGCGGAAAATGGGTCCAGTTTGCCAACATTGTAAAAAAATATGGGTTGGTGCCTTTAGAACACATGAAGGCAACCTATAGCACAGAAAATACCTCTCAAATGAATTTCGAACTTTCTTCTACATTGCGTCGGTTTGCGAGAGATTTAAGAGAAGGAAAGGATGATATTAACGAAATGTTAAAAAAAGTTTACGGTATTCTTTGCATTCATATGGGAAGCCCTCCAACCCAATTCGATTGGACCTATGAGACTTCCAATGGCAAGGTAAAAACCGTAAACGAATTGACGCCACAACAATTCGCGGTTAAACATGTGGAATTCCAACCGGAAGATTATATCGTTATCGGAAATAATCCGATGGAGAAGTATCCTTATGGAACCTTGTACGAAGCACCTTATTACCGAAATGTTTCTGGAGGTATGGCGCATCGCTATATCAATGTTCCCATGGGAATTTTGTTGGGTACCGTTAAAACATCTGTGTCAGCCGGCGATCCTGTTTGTTTTTCCTCGGATACACGCTATTCTAAAGATCTCGAAGGAGGAGTCTTCGATCCCGCCCTTTTCGATAAAGATTACTATTATGGTGATCAGGGTGATTTTAGCCGCGCTCAACGATTGGAGTATGGGGACGTCGAACCATGGCACGTGATGACCTTCACAGGGATTCATGAGCATTCTCGCTTGCAGGTGTTGAACTCCTGGAGTACAGAATATGGCAAGGATGGATACTTTTCTATGAGCACCGATTACTTTAAGGAATATGTGCTGAGAGCCATCGTTAAAAGAAGCCATCTCTCAGAAGATTTGTGTGCTCTTTGGGATAAAAATAAATCCACCCAGCTGGGCCTTGATGATGTCGTACTATAACTTCAGGCCTGCAAGTCTGCAAATTGTGAAAGGGGCCGTGAAAGATGGCAGGGCAGGGTCCTTTCACTCTAATTCTTGGACCACATTTTGCAACCCTTCTGACGCCCTCCGGGCTAGGTCTTTTGTTGGAACGCGTCCCATGGTGGGACTACGTCCTCCCCATGGGCTACCATCTGACGCTCTGCGAGCTACTGGTGCTTACGGCACGTCTATTTTTGAGCCTATTCTTTTCACCCCAGCGGGAGTTTACAAGATAATTTTAAAAATGACTCTAAGTTGCTTTATATGAGTTGTGTAGGTGTGATATGTTGTATTACCCTGCAAGAACTTGGGCTACCTCAAGTGCGTCTGCTATTT
>JAAKFP010000389.1 GCA_011065005.1 Chlamydiota bacterium
TGATGATCCAGATATTTACGTACACCGTGCAGGAAGGACGGGGCGCTTCTATAAGGAAGGGAATGTTATAACACTGGTTACCAAGCGGGAACTAGGGGCTCTTTATCGCGTTTTGAAGGTAATCAGGAAAAAAGCGATTTGGATCGGGAAACCACCTCCTGGGACGGCTTTGTAGCATAATTCACCACAGAGCACACAAGAGCTGCCAATTAGGATCATTCATCGCGACCTATAGAATGCAGTAATGACAATTTGCGGGAACGCAACAGATGATGCAACACATGCAGTCAATGGCCCAGCAGGTGATCGAGTCGCAGAAGTCGATTTTGTGAATGCAGCAGAAGCGCTTGTTTTTGTACCAGTCCGCATTGTCTGTGCCTACTTTGTCTTCTTGAAAAAGGGTATCCATAATCTTATTTTTTGAGCGTCTACAGGGGTTTTGATTGATCACAGAAATGTTACAGTAGCCCCTAAGCCTATTTATTTTCTGCAGTTCGGGGTCGTTTTGAAGTTCTTGAAGAGTTTTATCCATGACAGTTTTTAGCTCATGAAGAGGTTTCTTTTCGATTTTTCGCATCTCTCTAAAGTCTGGATCTGCATTTTTGTTTGCCCACTTGGTATAGGACCAAAGCCCTTGTTCTCTGTAGCTGTTGTAGTCATAGACTTTCTTATAAAGGTTAAACTTTTTTTCAAGTTGAGTGAGTTGTTCGACGAGGTTCGGTTGCACTTGATCTTTGTGAAAGAGAGGATGCATGCAGCGGGCTGTGTAGAAACCACTCAGAATTCTTTGAGAGCGAACTTTTTCCATCTCATTTTCACGGCTCTTTGTGTTGTAATCGAGTTCCTTCATGGAGTACTGATCGGCGCGTTCTTTTAAAGTCATCTTCCAACCAAAAAACCCTTTCCAGGCAGTTCTTGAAAGGTCAAGCATGTGTATTGAGTCATGAGAACCTTTCTCGTTTATGGGTTTTTTGAAAAGACGTTTAAAGAGGTTGCACACCTTGGTAATTAGTATTCTAAAAGGCAGCGAGAGTCCTAGCCCCAAAAATTTGATCCAAAGAACTGATCGCGACTGTCCATTGTAAACATATCCCGACTTGCTTAAGTACAACGTTCCTGTTAGGTCCTTTTCAAGCTTTGTAGTAGCTTTTGGAATTGAGTGACTAATTGTGCTCGGTGCTGTCACAGAATGGATATTGCTTAAAGCATTCATTTTTAATGTCTCAAATTTGTTTAAGAGACTGCTATAATGACAGATAAGTATTAAGATTTGATAAAGAGGAGGATTTTTTTCGGAGGTTTTTTTTCGCCATAACAACGTAACCGTTCAGGCAATGGTGTCAACTTAAGAGAATAAAAAAAAAGACTTGCATAATAATTCAAAAAAGTCCTATAATACAATTAGGTGCGGGTATAAGTAATTAAGTTAAAAGATTTCATCTGTTAGCTTTATTATTATGGCGTGTTTGTAAACGCTAGCTGCATTCGGATCTTAATCATACCCCATTACAGTGCTCGGTATACTCTAATTTGCTCCAGGAATTCGTTATTTCCAGGAGAAAGAGGTCATTTCCGGGTATTTCTCATAAACAATAAAAAGGAGAAAATCTATGAATACGTATGATTTTAAAAAACTTGCGCTTATGGGGATAATTGGTGGAATGATGTTTGCAGCTCATGCACACGCTAATCTTGTAACAGATGCGGAAACCACAGGTTCTGATACCACTCAGACAGAAAAGAATGGCTGTAGCGGTAAAAATGGCTGTAAAGGAATGGATGGCGAGAAGGACTCTAATAGCTGTGCTGGACCAGGTGGATGTGCAGGTAAAACAGACACATCTGAAACAGAAACAACTGAAACAGAGACAATTGAAGAGTAAGAAATACGCTGAGTTGCATTTCAAAACCCACCTCTAAGCAAAAGGAGCCTTTTGGCTCCTTTTTTATTTTGTTTTTTTAACCCTCATGGATTACGGTGATAGGAGAAGGTTATTTGAAAGGAATGACGTTGTTGCATAGATAACAACCACAGAGAACGCAGAGGAAAAATGAGAAAAGCACATTTCTACTTCTGTGGTTTTCTGTCTTGACTTTCGACATTTGGATTCAGCCTGAAAGGCTGAAAGTGCAACAGCCCAGGGCAATCCCCTGGGAAAGATTTGAAATAGATCCGGCAGCCCTACAGGCTGCTATG
>JAAKFP010000039.1 GCA_011065005.1 Chlamydiota bacterium
TGGGTGATCCCAAAAAAGCCGATCTTTTCCCAGATGGTCTCAAGAATACACTCACAAGAGAAAATACCAAAGATTTTGGTTTTTGGAAAAATGGTCTCATCAAAAATCCTCGAGGTCAGGAGTTCTGAAGTTATTTCTGCACGAGCCCTAAAATAGGGAGGGGGGCGTGAACGCTTACGGAAAAAGTTATATATTATAAAAAATAGTAAAAAACTATGATCACCGTGAAAATCCGTGTTAAAGAGCTGAAGTAAAATAATATGTTATTTTCAGAAATTGTATACTCTAGCCCGAATGAATGGAGAAGACTTCTAGAAAAGGGAACCATTCCCCCTTTAGAAGATTCCAGACGTTTGCCGCCGTATTGCCTCAAACTTGAAAAAGGGCAGCTCTCTCTAGAAGAGGTTGATTACATTTCTAGAAGAGTGTTCCGTAAGGATCCGGGCCCTGCGACTCTCTCACAAATTGATGCTTTTTGCTCCCAATTGGGAGCACGCGACATAAAGGTTCAAAAATATTTAAGTGAACTTTCAAGAGAAGGCGAAGAGAATTTCAAAACTCTCGACACAGCGCGAAAGATATTAAATTTCGCTTCCCGTTCTATGGAAAAAGATCGACATGCAGATCGAGAAAACTCTAAAGAGGAACATGACGATGCTATCCAAGATTATCGGTCTTGTTTTAATAAAATTACCGCTCAAACTAAACAGCTGGAGTCTAGTCTTCGCGACGAACGTTGCCGCTTAAGAATATTTAAACAGGAGCTAGAACGTACTGTCGATTTCGCCTGGGACCATCGAATTCCTACAGTAATTCGTAAATTCGAAAGCAGTCGATATCCCATAATTCGAACACTTTGTCATATAGCAAAGCGGGTCTATCGATTCGTCGTAATCCTTCTATTCACAAAAAAATATGTGGAGCATAGAAGCAACAAAATAGTAATGCACAAAAGTAGTGTGCTATCTTTAAGAATATCTCAGAAGAAAATACAGATTCGCAGTCTAAAGCAACAATATAAAAACTCTCAAGTTCTGTCTGATGCAGTCGAAGTAGCAATGTACCATTTCGAAAAAGGAAAGAGCACCAGCAAGTACTCCCCAAAAAATATAAGTGCTGTCGTTCAACAAGTCGGAGAAAAAATCAGACGGATACATGAAGAAAACTCCAGAAACCAGGCTGAACTTCGGAAAGTTACCGGTTCCATGAAAAAGCTAAGCGTTCTCAAAGAACTAGCAAAAGAGAGACTTCAAACAAAGGAAAAAGAGGTCATCACTTACCTAGAACAAATGCATCTGCCGGGCCGCATTCTGGATGAAAAGAAAATTGAGATGATTCGAATCGATCCCTACTTACGGAAAAGGCCACCGGTGTTAGAAGCATATGCTAGGGCCTTAATCCGTCTTTGGGAGGGATTGACTCGGGAAAACTCCAGAGAAGCCTGTAAAACATTTATCAACAGTTTGCATGCCGTAAGAGAACTCCATGATCAAAAAGAACTCGATAAAAAAAGTGCCTCTCTCATAGCGATGATTCGCATTCAGATATTAGAGCGTTCCTTGCGTATGGTGATCTCTGTCAAAACACCCTTAAAGCTCCCCACAAAACACCAACTAGAGAGAGTCCACCTTAACTGGAATATGCCGAGTCCCCAAGCGAGTAGCATTCCGGAAGCACCTGAGCACGTAAATCTGTTAGAAATCAAAACGCTTTATGAATCCATCGAAAATAAGATTCCCCTTTTTATAGATGACGATACCGATGATGATGGAAAAGTCATACGAAAGATCCCCAAGGAGGTTTTCAAGAAACAAATCTTCAGTATCGTTGATAGTCTTGCCGGGGAATTTCTCATCAAAGATAGCTACTATCGTCCCATGCCTGCAGAGCTTCAAGTGAAAGTTTGTAATCTGCTAAAACATTTCGTTCTCTGGGTGGAAAATGAAAAGGAGAAAATCCGCAAAAAAGTAGACCCTATCCAGGAAAAGAAGCTCCAGGAAGAACTCGATACGGTTCTTATCCAAATTTTTACATGGCAGCTCGGCCTTGCATTTTTCCATTGCAATGATAGGATTGCCACGGAGCTCACACAAATTTATGAGGAACGAATCATCGGGATGTATCAGAACCAGAATCCGTATGAGCAAATTCGGACTCGGGTATTAATGGAGCGTCGCCAATTTCTTAAACAAACCATTATTGCATCTTTAGATCCCAGTTGCGATATGGCTTCTTCTCTGAGGTACTTCACCTCCATTTTTGAACCACTTCTTGGTCTTACCCATGACTCTTTGAGCCTGGCAGCAGGGAATAGTTTTTACGATCGATATGTCGACATAATGGCTATAATGAAAATTACAGAAAAAGTGGAAAAATACATAAAAAAATACCCAATGGAATTAATCCGAGAGATAACAACAACCATCAACGACCCTGATAAGAAAGACCCTTTATTTGCTTATGGGGTTCTCGCTCCGCTTTTTGAAGAGCGTTATGAAGGAAAGTGCGTAGAATCTCAACTCGTTGATGGAGAGACCTCCCATTGGAAAAAAGAAGCGACGGCACAGCTCCTTTTTGACGCTGGAGTACTGCACCCTTTTACTGATGAGCAGGTGAGTGTTTTAGGTCCGTTGAAAAATTTCCATGTTATCGTCGGAGTCTTAATAACAAAGTGGGCTCGTTTGTTCTTCGAAGGCTAGGAAAATCTAAGAGAGCTGTTGCAGAATTCACCCTACTCCCTAAATCTCGATGAATTGTTTTGCGATGGCGTGCGCTTCGTGACATTCTTCCGGTGTGGGTTGATATTCTGCGAATTTCACGCGGTCGGCGCTGACCAAAAAACCTGTGAGTATGGATTGTGTTTCCCGATCAAAACTGGAGTGGGAGGCCATTTGATGAAGAAATTCCGGTGTGGTTTGTGTTGAGATTTTGAGCTGGAACTTCTCTTCAATATATTTTCTGAGTGTGTTTGTGAGTTGAACGTAAAAGGTCTCGAACTCTTTCTCTTGGATGAGGTGTTGTTTTTCCAGAGATTCTAGGGACAAAAAGGCTTTATTTTTAGCGGTAAGTGCCCGCTTGAGACGTTCTTTTTCGAGGTTAGGTCCTTTCTTTGGCTGCATTCGTACGATTAGCAAAAGGATTGCTATCAGGCAGACTCCTGCTAGTTCCCCCCAAGGAAAAGTTTTCCAGCGAAAGATCAAAATATTCCGCCATCTCTCTTTGATGTTTCTTTCGTTGTTTTCGAAAAGTTGTTTTCGATTTTTCGGGCCCATTGATATAGGAAACTTTTTTGTTAGGGAAAGCAGTGGAGAAGCGAGGCCATGAAATCCCTCTTCTATAGGAGGAAGAGTGATCTCGATTTTAAAAATGTCGGAAATGATTTCGACAGGTTGATGTTGTTCCGGATCTTTAGGGGGGAAGGTAATATCATAAAGGCTAACAAATTGCAGTCCGGCGAGTTGTGGTTCGAGGATAAAAGTTATCTTCATTTTCCCTTCTGCAGAGGTATCAGCATTCTCTGAGGTAAGAGCAAATGGCGGCTCAGAGAGGCCTGCATATTTTAGAAGGTTGACACGTAACTTCTCTAGATCGACATTATGTGTGTCAGGATACGACAGAATGACATCGATGTGGAGGTTTTCTTCAATGGTAAGTGAAGATGTCGAAATGGTGATCTGAGCGGAAAATCCCCCTTCGGCTTTTTCTTGCCACGAGATATCCCCAAAGAGCAGTGCTGGTAAAAAGAAAACCGGAAAGATAGTCTTCCACATCAGTGTTTGATCTCCCGCAGCTTAAAGAACTTCTGCATAGGTTTCAGATAGGGTTCGTTTGTTCTGATGTCGATGAAACCTGCTCCCATCTTCTTCATTAGCCGTTCAAATTTGTGCAACCTGTCGCGTCCCTTTTTTTGAAACGTCTCGTGAACGTTGCGATCTGAGGAATCGACGATTGTTGTTTCTCCGCTTTCCAGGTCCCTCAAACTTACGAGATTCATCTTGGGGAAGTCTAGCTCATTCGGATCGGTGACAGCAATGGATATCAGATCATGCTTCTTTGCCATCAATGTAAGCTCATGCTTATGGAGGGGACAAAGAAAGTCCGAAACCAGAAAGCAGATAGCCATACGCCTTTGAATGCCACCGAGAAAGGAAAGGGCGCTCTCAAGATTCGTTCCTTTGCCTTGCGGCTCATAGGCGAGAAGCTCTCTAATCACTCGAAGAACATGGCGTATCCCTTTTTTTGGAGGGATATATTTCTCCACTTCATCGGAGAAGAGAATCAGGCCGATGTTATCGTTATTTTTTATTGCAGAAAAGGCAAGGACTGCGCTTATTTCCGCTATGAGGTCTCGCTTTAAGACATTATGGCTCCCGAACCGGGAGGAAGCGGAAACATCGACCAACAAAATCACTGTCAGCTCCCGCTCTTCACCAAAAACTTTTACATAAGGGTGATTCATCCGCGCCGTCACCTTCCAGTCTATGCTGCGAATATCATCTCCAGGCTGATATTCTCTGACTTCCTCAAACTCCATCCCCTGCCCTTTAAATGCGGAGTGCCACGCTCCTGCGAGAATGTCATCAGCAAGACGTGTGGTATGGATCTGTATTTTGCGGATTTTGTCAAAGGCTTCGCGTGAAATCCCAGGCATGATATTATGGTACGGGTATGGTATCAAAAATGCAGTCGATGATATCATCAGGAGTGATCTCCTCGGCTTCGGCTTCATACGTACGACGTATGCGGTGCCTAAGTATGTCGTGTCCCAGTTGTTTGATATCATGTGGAGTAACGAACGCTCTTCCAGAGAGAAAAGCATGCGCTTTCGCAGCTATGGTCATTCCGATACTTGCCCTCGGAGAAGCTCCATACATAACGAGATCTTCGATATCTACATTAAAGTCTTTTGGGCTTCGCGTGGCAAATATAATTTTTAGCAGGTAGTCCGTAACTTTTTCATCAATGTATACCTGATTGACGATCTTACGGGCTTCGAGAATCTCTTCAACATTGAGAATAGGTTGTACTTCAGGAATTTCCCCTAGCGTTGCCATTCTATTGATGATCTCTTTTTCCTCTTCCAAGCTGGGGTAGTCGATCTTAACCTTCATCATAAAACGGTCTGTTTGAGCTTCTGGAAGGGGATAGGTTCCCTCTTGTTCTATAGGATTCTGGGTAGCAAGCACCAAAAAGGGTTTCCCTGTGGAAAAGGTCTCCACTCCAATGGTTACCTGTTTCTCTTGCATTACCTCCAGAAGTGCTGATTGCACTTTGGCGGGAGCTCTGTTGATCTCATCGGCGAGGAGGATATTTGTAAAAATAGGACCTTTGCTTACGTGAAAGCCCCCTTCCTTGGGGTTGTAGATCGTTGTTCCTATCAGATCTGCCGGCAAGAGGTCTGGAGTAAATTGAATTCTCTTGAAGTCACACTGAATCACTTTTGCCAGTGAGTTGACAGCCATCGTTTTGGCTAGGCCTGGAAGTCCTTCTAGGAGGACGTGGCCATCGGCAAGAAGAGAAATAAACAATCGATCGATCAGCTTTGTTTGTCCAACAATGATTCTGCCGATCTCTTTTCCTGCAACAGTGAACTTCTCATTGGTCTTTTTTATCACATCCGTCAGCTCATCAATATCCACAGTCATATAGCCCCATATTACTCATCATGTATAATTTCACTTTAACGAGAAAAAAGAGAAAAAAAAAGGAAATAAACACAGAGGCACAGAGACACAGAGAAAAAAGAGAAGAAAAATGAGTTTTAATGTTTTTACTGTCTGATGTTTACGTATTATTCTCTCTTTATTCTCTGTGCCTCTGCGTTTCTGTGTTTCATTTACCTCTTAACAGGCTTTCTCTCAACAGGCAGATAGACTGTGAAGGTGGACCCTTTCCCCAATTCGGACTCGACGGTGATCTTTCCGAAGTGTTTGTCTATGATGGTTTGAACGATAGAGAGGCCTAAACCAGACCCACTTCTTTTTGTCGCTCTTGACGTGTCTACTCGGTAGAATCGAAGGAAGATCTTTTCCAGCTCCTCATTGGGGATACCAATTCCCTTGTCGGAAATAGACAATTTTATCCACTCTTTTTCCCGACTGAGCCGGATCGTAATCTCTGCCGGATGCAGTGAGTATTTTGCTGCGTTTTCGGAAAGATTTGTAAGAGCCAATTCTATGAAGTTTGGGTCTACGAGAAGGAAGAAATCCTCATCTTCTGGTTTGATTACCTCGATATGTGCATCGGGATAGGCATCACTTATCGTCACCCTTGCATTTTCTGCTAACGCACACAGATCACATTTCAGCAATCTTGATTCTGGAATGTGCTCGATATCGGTTAATGTAAGGAGGTCCTTGATGAGGGTATTCATCCTATGGGTGTTGCGAACAATTTTTCCGGTGATCTCTGTAAGAGTCTTCTGGGGGAGGTCAGGGTTGTCGTGCAGAGCCTCGGCAAAACCTTGGATAATGGTAATTGGTGTTTTCAGTTCATGAGAAGCGTTAGCGACGAAGTCCCTCCGCATTTCAATGATTTTGTAATGTTCTGTTTTGTCTTGAAGAACCAAGATGGCGCCCGTTCCATCCTTTTTCGGTGCAGCGACGAGGTCTAGAAAGATTTTTTTGCCTCGTTGTTTTAGCTCCAAAGTGTCTGTTAGGACCTTTTTCACACTTTGGCAATTTTCCAGGAGACTGTAACATTTTTCTTGCCGCAGGGTTGTTGCGGGCTGCTCAAGGATATCCTCTAATTTCAGTTTCAAAAACTTAAGGGCTGTAGTATTCGCGAAAATGACATTCATATGGTCATCAACGGCGATGACTCCTTCAACGAGAGACTCTAGGACAGCTTCCTTTTCATTTCTCTCAAGAGTTAGTGACGTGATGTGGTTTCGAATGCGTACAGATAGAGAATTCAAGGTATTTGCAAGTTGTCCGAATTCATCGGAGCGATTTTCCGGTTTAAGTTTTATTTCGGGAATGGCAGTTGTGAGTCCTTGTTGATAGGGTTTAACGGCGGTGATGATTTGTTGGATGGGTCGTGTTAGGTAGTTGATGATAAACCATGTCATAACGCTAAAGAGTAGAAGGATTGCTATCCCTGAACCGAGAAATCCAAACTCGAAGTCATCAGTCACTTCTTTGACATATTGCAAAGGAAAAGCGGTGCGAAGAACGTAGGTTTTTCCGTGAAAGTCAAAAGCTTTTGCAAAATAGGCAAATTCCTGGGTGAGTAATTGGGAGTATTCCTCGTGATATCCTCTGCCTACACGAAATGCCTCCAAAACTTCGGGATGGCTCACGATGAAGTCCTGAGTAAAACTCGTTCCTAAGAGTCTTTTTGTGTGGGAGTCATAGAGTAATCTCCTATCATTGGAAATGATACTAACGCGAAAGAAAATTAACGCTTTTTGCTCTTTTAATTTTTCTACAAGAGCATTGTCATCGGGAGTTTTATCCAGTTTTGCGATGAGCTCTGTCGCTCTATCTTCCATCGCTTTCTGGACGATATCCTGCACAGTACGTTGGGCAAAAGGAAACATTAGGGCAATAAAGACCAAGAAAACGAAGACATAGGTGACGAAGATTTTCTGTCTAAAACTAAACATATTTATTCACATATAAGCATTTTAATATAAAGCGATTATACCACATCCTAGTAATTGTTTTCAAGATTTTACTTGCTGTTTTAGCTTCCAATTTAAGCGTTCAGACCCTTACTTAATAACCGCGAAGATCGCGAAGGAAGCGAAGAAAACGCAAAGTTTTTTAGAATTTAGGTCAATTTTGGTCGCTTTTTTTTGGAGTTGAGTGGTTTTTTCTTGAAATTCTTCGCGTTTTCTTCGCTTCCTTCGCGATCTTCGCGGTTAACAGATAGAGGTGAACGGTTAGCTTCCAATAATCATCGGTTCTACAGAGCGATTTGTAAGGTTTTCATGCCCATCTTTCTGAATAACCACTGTATCCTCAAGGCGAACACCCCCTATGTTGGGAAGATAGATCCCCGGCTCGATGGTGATCACCATACCTTCTTGTAGGGGTATTTCATTGTGTGGGGGTTTATTTCGAAGGGTTGGAGACTCATGAATTTCCAATCCTACCCCATGACCCAAATTATGACCAAATTGGTCTCCGTATCCCTGTTGGATGATAGATTTTCTGGCTGCATCATCAAGGTCACCAATGCGGGTGTTTGGACGACATAATGCTAGCGCCGCTTGTTGTGCTTTTCGAACAATATCATAGATCTCCAGAATTTTTGAATTTGGTTCTCCAAAAAATACCACCCGCGTCATATCGGAATGGTAGTCCTCATAATTCACGCCAATATCAATCAAAACGGGATCCCCCTTTTTGAGAAGTTCCTTCCCAGCGCTATAATGTGGCATAGAGCTATTGGCCCCAAAGGCAATGATTGGATCGAAGCCAAGCTTTTTACCCCCTCGTCTTCTCCAAAAAATTTCAAGTTCTATCGCAACTTCTTCTTCGGTGATTCCCTCTTTCAGAAGTGTGCAGATGAAGTCGAATCCTTCAGAACCGAGTTTGGCGGCATCTCGCAGCAAGTCAATTTCCGAAGTATCTTTAATGCAGCGCAACTTTGCTACAGGATTGTCTAGAGGTCTAAGGTTGAGCTTTTGGGTCTCCTTTTGCAGTTTTAGAAAGTCGGCATAGGTGGTGTTACCGCTATCGAAGGCTAACTCTTTAACAAAATTGAGTTCCGATGAAGATAAGAGATTCGTCAGTGTAGCATTGTTCTCCGCAAGAAGAACGGGAAAGGGACTCGACTTTTTGCATTTCTCAATGTAGCGACTATCTACTATGAGATGGGAACCTTGTGTAGTGGCGAGCAGTGTGCCAGCAGACAGATGCAAACCTGTTAAGTAGTACAAATTGATAGGGTCCTCAACGATCAAGGCGTCGCAGGATTCCTCTTTAAGAAGATTTTGCAGTTTTTTTAGGCGTTCCTTATACATGTTCATTTCTCATCATTTTTGAAATTGTTTAGAAATATCTTTGTGGGTCATCTCAACAATCGTGGGCTTGCCATAAGGACATTGATGGGAAAACTTACATTTCATCAGTTGGTTGACAAGACTTTGCCCCTCTTCAATCGTCAGCTTCTTTTTCTGGGGAACAGCAGCACGACCGGCAGCGCGGGCGATGCGCTTTTCTTTTTCCTGTTTAGCAGCTCCATCGCTTTGATACTCTCTGAGGTCGTTAACAATTTCGGTGATCAACTGCTGAATATTCGCCTCTACCCACATTTGAGGGAGGGCATGAATAATGAAGCTGTTATTTCCGAAATCTTGAATGTTGACGCCCAACTGTTGCAAAACGGAGATATTTTCATTCAACACAGCTGCTTCGATAGGGGTCATCTCAAGAGTATACGGAATTAAGAGCTGCTGAACTTCCAGTTTGGAACTATTTTCACTTTGTTCGACTAGCTTCTCGTAAAGAACCCTAGAATGCGCCGCACGTTGATCCACAAGTTGCCAGCTGTCACATTCTGTGGAAAGAAGCAAGAAACCGGGGATTGTCGCAACCACACGGGAAGGACGGGGAGTTTCTTCCGTTTCAAATAATGGAACCGAGACTTCCACGTGGGGAGGTTCTTCGGCTTTTTTTGTGGGCGTTGGTGGTGAAGGTGGAGAAGTCCAATCGATGACAGGTTCGGGTTCGGAGGGAGGAGGAGGTGGTGGTGGTGGTGCTTCGACAGGAGAATCTATTGTGAAGCTTGGTGGTTCGGAAAATGCGTAGCTGGCGACAGTAGAGTGGATGCCTGCTTTTTGAAGAGCATCCTCAACGGAGTATAGGACCATTTCTCTGAGGGCTTGCCCTTGGCGCAACCGCACTTCCCGTTTTTGAGGGTGGACGTTGACGTCGACAAGAGAACCTGGAAGGGTTGCATACAGAACGAAGACGGGATGTCGATTTGTTGCTAAGGTTGTTCCGTAGGCTTCACGAACGGCATAGGAGATGAGTGGTGAAAACACCGCCCTTTGGTTGATAAACAGGTACTGCCCTGTGCGGTTGTGACGGGTGTACGCTGGAAGTCCTATGAAACCTGTAACTTTGAATTGATTGTGTTCTCGTTCCACCGGACAAGTTCCTGCAAAAAAATCAGAACCCAACACGCTGGAAATACGACCCCCCGCTAGCTCCTGGAGGGTAGACCCTTGTGATGTGTTTACCAGAAGAAGATTTTTTTGGTTGCTGATCAATTGGAATTTGATGCTTGGATGTGCTAACGCTTGAATGCTTACGACTTTGAGGATTTCACTCGCATCATAAGTGGGAGATTTTTGAAATTTCTTCCGCACCGGAACATTAAAAAATAACGATTTCACTTCGATGGTTGTCCCTGGAGATCTTGCAGCCGGCGAGCAGTTCACAATCCGCCCGCCGTCAACGATCACCAACGTTCCCTCTTCTTCGTTTTCCGTACAGGTCAGAAGGGTCAATTTGGAAATGGAACCGATAGAGGGGATCGCCTCTCCTCGGAATCCCATAGTCACAAGAGAGTGTATATCATCGATCTCGCTAATTTTCGAGGTTGCATGCCTTTCAAAGCATAACACCGCATCATCGCGGTTCATGCCATAGCCATTATCTGTGATCCGGATCAACTGCCGGCCGCCCCCTTTGATTTCGACACAGATCTCGGTTGCGTCGGCA
>JAAKFP010000390.1 GCA_011065005.1 Chlamydiota bacterium
AGGTTTTATGAGAGGGTCTATTTTTAATAAACCCCGAAATTTTTCCATTCTCTGTGTTCTCTGTGCTCTCGGTGGTAAATAAATCATTAACAATAAGAAAGTTGCTTCAGCGGGAGCGGCTGGCGTCTTAGCGCCTTTGCGTTTAAGACATGACTTTAAGATAAGGGCGGATTTGTTTGATTTTGGCGAGTCCCATCGGAGAAACTGAGCACCTGGTGATATCTAACGAACGGAGATTCGAAGCATTCCGCACAACTTGGACGATCCCAGTTTCCGTCAAACTGGAACAACGCGAGCAGTTTAGTGTTGTAAGCTGCTTGCAGCGGGTTGCAATGTCTATGAGGGGTCCATCAGAGATGTGACAGCGCGACACATCGAGATCTGTCAGTTTAGAAATGCTTTGCGCCAGCTCAAAAAAGGCATTATCTGTGAGCCCTAAACATTGCTCTAACGTTAAGTGGGTTGCATTGCCGCAGGCTCGAAGAATCACCTTAAAATCGTCATCGCCAATCTGACGACAACGGGAGATATCTAGTTTTGCTAGACATTCCCATTTCCTGAGTACACCCCAGCCGGAATAGTTGATTTGAGAATTGCTCGCGAGGCTGATCTTGCTGAGATTCGGGCAGATCTCTGTTAATTTAGGGAAGTTCTTATTGGTGAGCCAAGAGCACTTGGAAACATTTAATTCCTCAAGAGTTTCCGGAATATCTACAAGACGATCACTGAAAGAATGAGAATTACTAATATCTAAACAGATCAAGTTGGGACACCGATTGATCACATCACTAAAGGGCTCCTGCTCCGTTAAGGTGTATCCACAGACAAGATGTGTCAGATGATGTTGGAGCGACTCGAAAATTTTAAGGGCATCTTCCTGGAAATTTTTAAATTCTAAAGATAGGGTTTCCGGAGTGGCAGTCTCGAGACGAACACCAACATCTAATCCATTGACAAATTCCATGCAGGCTTCTTTAAAGATCTGCCATCTTTCTTCATGAGCCAAAATCAGAGTATCGATGACATTCCCTCGGGTTATATAACGCCTAAGGATATCCTCACATAGGTATCTGAGCTCTATTAACCCCCACTCCGCCGCTTGTCGAAGTACCTCGAGAACTTCTTCCTGATTCTTGCGCCACAACTCTTTGACATTACCTGTTGTGATAAACTCTTCTACATGTGGAAAAACTTCAGCAGAGACCCCTTCTAGCTCTAACTTCTTCGTATCTTTATCTCGACACCCTTCACGAATCATCTGCCGCAAGGTTTCACTGCTGCCACCCCATAAAAGGCTGTTGATCTCGATATCTGTGCCATCAATACTAAAAGTCAAGTTCTTGGGTATGTAAGGTCTTAGGACGTGATCATGTTCCCGAAGAGAGGAAACAACACTCTGCGCATTTTCCATGAGGAGTTTGTCCTGAAAAAACTGATCCGTCAACCATTGAATAGACTCTCTCATGAAGGACGCATGGGCCTCGCTCCACGTTTCATCACCACAGGCATAATCAAAAAAAACGAAAAAGTCCTGTGGGATTTTCACAACCATATTGAATAGGTTTTTGTCACTCTCAGCAACAGAGGTGTATTGCAGTTCTTCCGGCAATAGGGCTGGCAAATCCATCAGAAAAATCCGTGTTAAACCTTCTACCTTCAATATAGAAAAAAAAAGAAAGAAGAAAGAAGAAACAAAAGAAATTTTGAGCTTTTTATAGAGGCTTCCATTTTTTGATCCCCGCACCCCCCCACGGGAGTCACGCCCAGTTCTACGCTTAGGAACTGTGTAAAAATAAGTTATACATTTCTGATATCACAGCGCTTCAGCTGCGAGGCGCAAATCCGCAGCCAACTTCTTAGTTTTCAAGGATTTGCAACGTAGCAGATGAAGATGATGTGTTAGCAGAAATGTGCAAGTTCAGAACTCCTGACCTCGAGGATTTTTAATGAGACCATTTTTCCAAAAACCAAAATCTTTGGCATCTTCTCTTGCGAGTGTATTCTTGAGACTATCTGGGAAGAGATCGGCTTTTTTGGGATCACCCAAAATCCTCTATTGAATTTCCCTCCTATGAGGTCAGGAGTTCTGAACTTGGTATTTGATTCAAGAAAATACTTGAGCTATGGGCTTTAAGGGTTCCCGTTAGAGGGAGTTGCAAAACTATGGCGGATCGCTTTTTGGCGC
>JAAKFP010000391.1 GCA_011065005.1 Chlamydiota bacterium
TACCCTTCGCTTAGTGATTTTGCATGACGAATGACAACAATACGAATACTCATAGTGCACCTCAAACGATGAATTTGGATCCCAAGTAACCGTTCACCTCTATCTGTTAACCGCGAAGATCGCGAAGGAAGCGAAGGACACGCGAAGATTATTCTATTGAAGAACAGGGAGAAGCTGGTATCAACGATTCGTTTAGACCAAACGCTACTAACTGATAAAACTTCTCGTTTTCTTCGCTTCCTTCGCGATCTTCGCGGTTATAAAATAATGGTCTGAACGCTTACGATCCCAACTTATAGGATTGCTCATTTGTTCGCAACGTTGCAACAAAATGGTGAAAGCATTAAGTTGAGAGCGGTATGGAACAAAAAGTTATATTATTGACAGGCAGCTCACGTGGTCTAGGGAAGGCAACGGCTATTGCGTTAGCTAAAGAGAACCACAAAGTATACGCAACGATGCGCAATCCTTCCGTAGTGACAGATTTTGACGATGTTCCTAACATCACTCTTCAGCAGCTAGATGTCACGGATAACGCTTCCATAGAAGCAGCCGTAGCCGAGATCATAGAAAACGAAAAGCGTATAGATGTAGTGATCAATAATGCGGGTTACGCTCTGTTTTCTCCTGTGGAAATGGCCACAGAAAGGGAAACTTTTGATCAGTTCAACGTTAATGTTTTTGGAGTGCTTCGTGTTATGCAAAGAGTCCTTCCTCAGATGCGGCAGCAAAAATCGGGGCACATTATCAATATCAGTAGCATTGCGGGTATTGTTAGCAATCCAGGGCTGGGAATTTACTGTGCCACGAAGCATGCTATAGAGGCTATTTCAGCTTCCCTTGCTTCTACAGTATTTCCTTGGAATATTAAGGTTACTGTCGTTCAGCCAGGACCCACAGCTACAAATTTTTTTGAATCTATGGCTATAGGCTCAAGGCTGCAAGAAAGCAACCCATACGAAGCCTTTGCAAAGCGGTACCAGGAACGATTCTCCAAAATTATCCAAGAGGGGCAACCTCCCGAGGAGGTCGCAGAGTTGATCGCTTCCATCATCAGAATGGAAAATCCTGATTTTCGTTATCAAACGAGTCCGAGGCTTGAGGAGTTGGCAACGCGCTTCGTTACCGATCCAACAGGTAACATATGGGTCAATGAGCAAAAAGAGAATTTTTCCGACTGGTTTTGATACAGGATATACACGACGTGAAAGAATTGGCACGATACCAATTCTTCATTCACGATGTGTATATTGCGTGCTGATAGTGTCTTCAATAAATTCTCGATTTTTATTATTTTGGAAACGAAAACGCACGCTTATCTGCTGCAGATGGTACTCTGCATCAGGACACGTGGCTAGCTGAGTTTGAATGTGCTGACCAAATCCAGAAAACGTTTTCTTGATAAGATCTAGAGTAGAGGAAACTTTTTTAGAAAGCCTACTTTCCCCTTGATTTGTTAAATCAAGGACCTGCCTACTCTCTTTTTCATCTGAATCAGCTGTTACGGATCCTTGATTTTCAAGTAAGGCTTGAGAATGATTAGTCTTAATGGGTGTGAAGACATTGCATTCACGGAATGTTCGACCCGTTGCGGTTTGTTTTCTGTGAATGTGTCCTCGCCCATCAGTGAAGTCTAGTTCTTCTATAGGAGCATTTTCTACGCTAAAAGAAGCAGTTGCCTCTATTTCGCATAAATCATAATCCTGCTCGATCCGTTCCTTTACTTTCCCAAAACAGGTCTGAGATAGATTAGGACTTAAAAGAGATAAACTAGTAGAAGAAGACATAAAAGGTCCATGTAATTTAGTTAGTTGGTAGAGTATTGTACTTCAGAATTAAATTTCCCAGCAAGGAAATTTATTCAGGGCACAGGGCTAACGCATTAAAATTCTTGTAACTATCCAGGTCCCCCCGTTTGCTACGCAAACGAAGCGATCTGAAAGTTACACCGTAACTAAGAAATAGAAAAACAAAAAAAGGACCGAAGGTCTGAAAGTGGATAGCCCAGGCAGAAGTGAAGGGAGCTTGCGACCGGAACGGAGGCCTGGGTAGTAGGGTGCAAAAAAAAATGAGCCCTGAAAGGGCGATACATTTATGTCGCCGGAAATGAAAAAGTCGTAAAAGAAGCTTGAAACGATCAGGGAGATTTTTGCCTATGCTAAACTCCAGATACAATGATGGCAT
>JAAKFP010000392.1 GCA_011065005.1 Chlamydiota bacterium
TTGATCCACAATGAATTAGAAAAAATCCGCCTACTCGCTGAGTATGTCTGGATTTTTTCTAACCCATTGTAAATCAAAATCTCAGCATTAGGGTCCATTTTTACCGTGAAGATCAGTGTTAAAGGAAAAGAATGAATCGGTTAAGAGACTTGCTTCGGTTAATGCGTCCTGTTCAGTGGATAAAGAATAGCTTTGTCTTTACCGGTTTTATTTTTGGAGAGCATTTTCACGATTTTGATTTATTTTTACGTGTCGTGATGGCTGCGATAGCATTTTGCCTCGTTTCGAGCTGCATATATATCATCAACGACATCGCAGACTGTGAAAATGATCGAAAGCACCCCAAGAAAAGGGCTCGCCCTCTCGCATCCGGCCAAGTAACTTTACCCGTTGCTATAGCGTTGGCTCTCGTATTAGGAGTAGTTGGGTTTGCTTTAGGGCTGTGGGTTTCACAAAAAGTTGCCGTGATCCTTTTTATCTATGCTTTGATGAATGTGGCTTATTCCTTCAGCTGGAAGAATGTAGTCATCGTCGACGTGTTTTGCATCTCTGCGGGATTTATGCTGCGAATTTTAGCCGGCACAGTTGGTGTTGATATTCCCCCTTCGAAATGGCTGCTTCTTTGTGGAATGATGATCACTCTCTTTTTAGGTTTTACAAAACGTCGAGCTGAAATTATCTCTTTGGCAGACCATAGGAACGAACATCGTAAGGTTCTCGAAAGTTATGGTCCCATTTTCTTGGACGAGGTGATTGCTATCTGTGCAACGGGAGCCATTATTACTTATAGCCTTTATACTTTAAGTAGCGAAACCATAGCGATACACCATACGGAGAATTTAGTCTCAACCGTTCCTTTCGTCATTTATGGATTGTTTCGATATCTTTTCCTTTTGCATCACCGCCATTTCGGTGAAGACCCTACCAAAGATCTCATGAAAGATAGCCATATCATCGTGTCAGTGCTCGGCTGGATATTAGTGTCATTTTGCATACTATACGGTGCCTAATGGATGAACAAAAATTGATCACAGCAGAAAAAACGCAAAGGGAAAGGGATCCCTATCTTTTCTCTGGTTGGCGGTTTACTGCGATGATTGTTGTCATCATCTTGAGCGCGGTGGGGTATTTGTTGTTTAGCATCTGGGGCGGGTGGAGGGAGGTTCTTTCGGCTGTGTCAAAAGTTGGCGTCGGAGGGATTGCTTTTGCCTTAACCCTATCCTTGGTCAACTATACTCTCCGATTTGTTCGTTGGCAGCATTATCTAGGTCTCTTAGGTTTTCATGTGCCCTGGCTGCGTAGCTTTCGGATTTATATTGCTGGGTTTTCCTTGACAGCAACCCCGGGGAAGGCTGGAGAGGCATTGAGAAGTGTTTTTCTAAAGGGATATGGCGTTACCTATCGGCGCAGCATTGGAGCTTTGATTTCGGAACGGTTTTCAGATCTTATAAGCGTTTCTTTGATAGCCGCTGGAGGTCTTTGGGTATTTCCCCAAGCAAGACCCGCTGTTATTGCTGTTGCTGTAGTGATTGTTTTTGTCCTTTTTATGATTCAAAAGAATGCTTGGCTTCGGGCGATTGAAAAGCTTGCAGATAAGTATTTACCCTCACGTTTTTCTTCCGGAGTCGATTTTTTTATCGACACCGTGCTCGCGTTTCGCAGCTGCTTTAATTTTTGGGCACTCGTTTATGGTATAGGGTTGGGAGTGTTGGCCTGGGGAGCTGAGGCTACGGCCTTTTGGATGATTCTGCGCTTATTAGGTTGTGATATTCCATGTCTTACAGCATTTTCCATCTATGCTTTTTCCCTTTTGGTTGGTGCGGTGACCTTCCTGCCTGGTGGTTTAGGGGGTACAGAGGTGGCGATGATCGAGCTACTTCATTTGAGTGGCGTTCCCTTTTCTGATGCCATTGCAGCTACATTGGTCATTCGGATTGCAACCCTTTGGTTCTCAATTTTTCTAGGCGTTGCAGCCCTTCCTAAACTTAGGGGTCAGGAGTAGAAAAACAAAAAAAGGGCCTTCGGCCCTTTGATTTTTCACATTGTTTTAATTGGGATCAGTAGGATGCTTGACCGCCCGGCCATCGTCCCAGAAATAGTGACCTGAATAGTTACGAAAAAAAACTTTGACAGAAAACACCATACAATTTAAATTCCCTATTGAATCTATCAGGGTTTGGAT
>JAAKFP010000393.1 GCA_011065005.1 Chlamydiota bacterium
CGAACACTCTGACCCAGAAAATTGAATCAAATCAAACTCCCCCTAAACTTCAAAATAGGCGGGTAATCAGTATCGATATGAAGGAAGCCTTTGCTTCGAGCTATACCAAAGGAACCCTGAGAGCACTGTGCGATAAAATCAATCAACAGAATCACAAAATTGTTGTACTGCTCGACAATATCGATTTACATTCATCCACCACGCTTCATGAGTGGTTACTCCAGACATTAAAAGTTCCTTATATCGCCATTTTCAATAATGACAAGGCAAATTTACCCTCCGATGTTTTCCATTTTGAATGTCAGGAACCGAGTAGAGAAAAGGCTTTAAAAACGCTTCAGAAAAGGTGCAGTAAAGCCCAACTTCCTATAAGCGAAAAGGCGATCTTAACCTTGCCGAAAAACGCACCTTTTGCAACGCAAATCGCAACCTTAAAAAAGGCATATCAAACATTTTGCTCTCAGTCTACCGATGACGTCCTGCATACTTTCATGAAAAAAATCCAAAGACTCGAAGAGGCCATTGCATTTTTTGAAGGAAAAATGTCGGAGGAAGAGCTCACATCCCTTAAAAAGGAACTTCTATCGCTACAAGAATCAAGAAAAAAACAATGTCCTTCTTATAAAGAGGAAGTTGATGAGACGTTTTTTAAAAAAGAGATTGGAATCGAAAGTTTGGAAGAAAAAGAAAGACTTCTTAGGTTAGGAGATAAATTCAACCAAGAAGTTATTGGTCAAGAAGAAGCAGTATCAATGATTTGTGAAGCCATCCGTGCCTCTTCTCTTAAACTTACTTCAGGGGAGCGCCCAGCAGGAGTTTTTCTTTGTATAGGACCCACAGGAGTTGGAAAAACACTTATTGCAAAAACTGTAGCCAAACATGTGATGGGGGATGAAAAAAATCTCGTTCGAGTCGACATGGGGCAATATAAAAGTGATGGGAATGCACCGGCTATTGTCGGTGCCCCAAAATCCTATACTGGATATAAAGATCCAGTACCCTGGATTCAACAGCTAAAAGAAAACCCCAAATCGGTCATCCTCTTTGATGAAATTGAAAAAGCACATCCCCGCATCTTAGATGTTCTTCTTCCCATATTCGATGAGGCCTATTTCACAGACAACCGTGGGTACCGTATTGATTGTTCGCAAGCGATCTTTATCCTTACGTCGAATGTCAGATCAATGGAGAGTTTCTCTTCAGAAACTACTAATGGGGTCACACTAAAGCCTTTCTTACCCGAGTTTATCAACCGCATCGACAAAATCTTAACTTTTTCAAAGCTAACAGATCCTAATGTGATCAAAAAAATCATCGAAAAGGAACTTCGTGTCTTTCAAGCTATTCTCAAAGAAAATCGTAATATCTCATTTGACTGGACAGAGGATGTAATTCATCTTTTACAAGAAAAAGGATTTGATTCAGACATGGGAGCGCGTCCCTTAACACGGATCATTGAATCGATGATTCGCTCCCTCTTTGTCAAAGCTATTTTAGAGCAAGAAATTAAGGCAGGGGACACGGTGCTTCTTGATGTAAAAGAAGGAGAAATCGTCTTGCTTGAGTCGATGTTGAGACTCCGCCCACCCCATGAGGCTGTTCGAGCAGGGGTCCTGGCACGCGCACACAAGCACGTTGCCAATTCTTCATTCAAAATGTGATTAACTCACACACATTGATTTAGCAAGTCCTCAAAAGAAATAAGGTGCGTAAAAAAGTTTTCTATTTTGATTTTCGAAATTAATCGTCAGTGTTCTACCCTATTTTTTAATTTGACACAAAAAGTATAGAATCCTATCAGGATAGGCACGATGGGTAGGATAAAAAAACAGATGATCATTAATTAGGCTCTTTGATAATCAATAATCTATGTTTCATCCTTCCCATCTTGTTCATCCTGATCGTTTTCTCTAGTCGCCAAGTATGTCGAAAAAAAGGTGGGAGAATTGGGGTGAATTTTGTAAATTTTTATTTTGAATTTGTCCAGACATGCTTGGAAAGGGGATAATCTTGCGAGAATTGGGGGAAAATAGTTTGTGTGACAGCATTTCCCCAGCGGGAGTTTACAAGATAATTTTAAAAATGATTCTAAGTTGCTTTATATGAGTTGTATAGGTGCGATATGTTGTATTACCCTGCAAGAACTTGGGCTACCTCAAGTGCGTCTGCTATTTTTTT
>JAAKFP010000394.1 GCA_011065005.1 Chlamydiota bacterium
AGACCTTCGGCTAGACGAAAGCGAATCATTTTACCGGGTTTTTCTTATCATGTAATGCTCCGAGGTAGTCGCGCCTAAGTTATGCACAACGCACCACCGACCCCTTTCACCGACCCCTTTCATAACTTTGCATCACATGGAGCCGACGCTTTCAGGATGTTGGCAACAGGGCTAAATCAGCTAGTAAGCAGGGGGTTGACAGCAGAGGAATGGAGAGAACTCAGGGAGAGGCATCTTGCTTGTTATTAACGTCTATGCCTCTTACCCACTTACCCACCGAAGTGCCTTGGAAAAAAATTAGTATCGTAGCCAGCAGAGGTCGTGCCCACCTGTGTAATAGGCAGGATCAAAAAAGAAGAGGTCGCCTCCTTTTACTAGTTCTTGAATGATAACATAAGCAAGCTGCTCCGCAATATTACGCTTTTCACAAAAACCGTTCTTTTCGAATTTTATTTTAGGACTTTTTCCTATGAGTGAATCAATACCTTTATGAAGTTTTGGACGCTTCATAACGGGAGACCGAAGGCTTACAAGCTCAGATTCCGTCATGTGTCCCTCTGTCATTTTGCTTAACAGCTTATTTTGTTTTTTCTCAATTTGAGCTTTGATATTAGCAACTATCATCGGAGTAATTGTTGCAGCAAATTCTTTAGCTGTTGCATCTGGATCTTCTACAAAAAAGTTCATTTGTGGTTTACCCAGATACCTTTCCCTTACAAAAAGATCATTTATCCCTTGGTTGAGCTTCACTAACTCTTTTTCAACAAGGCCTGTAAGTTCTGTTACTCTTTCTGTGCTAACCTCAAAAGGCTGTAGAGAAACTTCTGTAGAAAGACCCTTTTCTTTAAGCCATTCGAGGTGATCGACGAACCCGACTTGAAGGTATTTATTTCCTCTGTTTGCAGCGGCTTCCAGTAAGTTGTGGTTAATCTTCATTTTGAGATTTTTTGCTTCCTCTTTGATAACATCTAGGTGAAGGGGGAATATTCTTACAAGAGTTTCAAGACCTTTAGGGCTTGGGCTATTTTGCATGTGTTCAAGATCAATCAGGCCTATTTTCCCTTCCTTTTTGCCTTTGTTTTCCTCGATGTAAAGGGGTAAATTATCATATCGAACAAAATCCCCTACATCGGCAATATGTCCAAGAGGGTTATTTTGATAACTTACTAAATCACTGAGATATATCTTTGAAAATAATCTTGTCATCTCACGTACGGCTTCGTCAAATAGTTGTGGCTGCGATAGGTAGAGTCCCATATTGTGATAGCTGTCTACATTTATTGGAAGTCTTTGCTCAACTAGAAAATTTCCACAAAGACTCGCTTTGGGAATAAACAAATGGGTGCTATTTTGTGAATCTAAAATGGATCTTACATCTTGCATTTGATGGAATCGTTTAATGGCATCTTTTCGCCCCGAACTTTTTAGAACAACCTCTGGCATCTCCTTGGGTAAGTATACCCTTGTTTTTCCTCCCAGGGCTTGTGGCATAGAACTAGATTCGGGTCCTTTAGCCTTTTCGCATTGGGCATGATACTGAGGAAAAAGACTGCTAGGTAAAAGAGGTTTTCGTGCTAGGTGGCCTCTAATATATTTTTGGAGTGCGACGGCTGCCTTTTCTTCGGGTGTATTAGAGCGATCGCTGTATAAATTGCAAATCTGGCTGTGGCTGTTGGAGCATGCTATTCCTATGCAACCGATACCTGCTAAGAGTGCTGTTATTGGCAGAGCAAGAATGAATAATGCTACAGCAGCAATTTTCGCGAGAGTGGAGTGAGACTTTGTTGCGAAAATATTGCTTCCACTTGTAATTTTTTCCACATTTACAGTCTTTCCAAAGCCAATTCGCAATAGTCCTAAGCCAATATTTCCAACTTTTTCACCAAAATCGGCCTTGTTATCAAATTTTTCGCTTCTATTAAATTTTATCAACATTTTATTTTCCATAATTAAATCATATTATGTTTATGTTTGTTTAATTTAAATGAAATTATACCACACTAGTGTTAATTAAATGTTAACTTTATGTTAAGAAAATGTAAAGTGAAAAGGGCCGGGAGCAGCTAGCAAACCCTAAAACTAGGGAGGTGAAAGTCCTCCTACCATCAGTTGCTCGATTCAGGTGGTTAGCATATCCGATGCTTGCAAAGATAACAATGCAAGTTCTGCTCGG
>JAAKFP010000395.1 GCA_011065005.1 Chlamydiota bacterium
GGTTTTATGTCCAGATGATAGATCCCTTTTTCATGCATGGTTTTGAGTCCTGTTAGGATATCACGGATCACAAACTTGAGAATTTCTGTGGCAAGCATAGGGTTATGCAGGGCAGATAGATGGTTTTGAACTTCTCTTCCGTTTCCAAAACCCGCGAGTGGCATGAAATGATAGAGAGTCTCTTCTAGGCGAATAGTGTTGTAAATCGGAAGAACATTCTCTCCGGCAGCCTCTTTTTGCATATCGGCTTCTTCTTCGGAGGCTCTTATGTTCTCTTCGCCTTTCACCTTTTTAGAAGCGACGTATTCCCGGTCTTCTATCCGTTGGGCTACTTTAATGGCTCCAAAGTTTCCTCTCCCGAGGACATATTTGAATTTTTTCTCACCTTCGGGGAAGACAATCAAATGACCTGTTTGCTCATAGACCTCTCGAGCTTCCTTTTTTGAAATTTTGCTCAGTTGGTAATACGCCCCTCCAATTTCTTTATGAGCTCTCCTTACGGTTGGTTCTAGCCTAAAGCTATCATGAGCTTTGGAGCTTTGTTCAATAAAAATTGGGGCATTATTCGAAGATCCTCTTCGTCTGCGCAGAATAAGGGCTGCGCCACCGGTTAGTCCAAGGCAGAGTACTCCTCCAGCGGCTAGGCCTACAATCCATAGAAAAGAGGGAGTGTTTGGAGAAGAAATCCCCGACGTGGATATGAAGACAGGAGTTCTTGTCGTTGTAGAGTCGGCAGAAAGAGAAAAGAGGGTAGTCGTAGATTGCAAAGTGGGAGCTGAGGAACTGCTGCTGGTAGGACAAGGTACGCTTACATCAATGATATGAAGACCGGAATTAAAATCCCCCACATAGGCATAATTGCCAGAAATGGCGACGCCAGTAGCAGCGCCCGGCGTGCTATAGGAGCCTGCAAGTGTGGGATTGGTCACATTGGACACATCGATGATCTGAAGACCTGAATAATTCGTTACGTAGGCATAATTGGTGAAAAGGGCGACGCCATAAGCATTAGATGTATTATAGAAGCCTACAAGCGTGGGGTTGGACACATTGGATATATCAATGATATGAAGACCGGAATTAAAAGCCGCCACATAGGCATAATTGCCGGAAACGGCAACGCCAAGAGCCCTGCTCGTATCATAGGATCCTGCAAGCGTGGGGTTGGTGACATTGGACACATCGATGATCTGTAGACCTCCCCTATCCGCCACATAGGCATAATCGCCGGAAACAGCAACACCCTCAGCATTGTCAGGCGTGTTATAGGAGCCCGCAAGCGTTGGGTTGGCTACATTGGATACATCGATGATCTGAAGACCTGAAGCATCATCCGCCACATAGGCATAATTGGAGGAAACAGCAACGCCCCAAGCCCAGCCAGGCGTGTTATAAGAACCTGCAAGCGTCGGATTGGCTACGTTGGATACATCGATGATCTGAAGACCTGAAGCATACTCCGCCACATAGGCATAATTGGAGAAAACAGCGACGTCTAAAGCTTTGTCAGGTGTGTTGTAAGAACCTGCAAGTGTGGGATTTGTCACGTTGGACACATCGATGATCTGAAGACCTGAGTTCTGATCCGCCACATAGGCATAATTGGAAGAAACAGCGACGCCAGAAGCCCAGCCAGTCGTATCATAGGTTCCCGCTAATTGAGGGCACAAGGACTGTCCCTTCACCGACTCTGGCAGGAACATCATTCCCGCTAGCAACGCTCCTGGAAGAGCTCCTCCCCCATGCCTGCTCACTGCTGCTATGGCAGACATTTGAAACACAACAGCTGTTTTAAATGCCACAGGACCCAATGTTCCTTTCATCGTTGCGATGGCATCAGAGACGCTGTTTTGGTTGGATTCCCACGATCTTCCGGCAGATATGAGCAAACCTCCAAGAACACAAGCTGCGATACTCTTCCCCCAGGAAGCGCGGTCTGACGTCGAAGGAGAGGTTCGATTAGGAGCTCCGAATTCCAGACTATTTGCCACGTAGATCAGGTTCTCATGGGCTACATGATCATATCTACTACCAAAGAGCCCTGTGTTATAGCGGATATAGGTGGTTTGGTAGCTTTCCGGATCTTCGAGTTTCCAAAACACTCCATAATCCTCTCTCAGCTGATCAAAGAGTTTGTCCTTTGTCTCAAAAGTGTCGTAACCC
>JAAKFP010000396.1 GCA_011065005.1 Chlamydiota bacterium
ATTATGGAGTGTTTTGGAAACTCGAAGATCCGGAAAGCTACCAAACCACCTATATCCACTATAACACAGGACTCTTTGGCAGTAGCTATGATCATGTAGCCCATGAGAACCTGATCTACGTGGTAAATAGCCTGGAATTCGGAGCTCCTAATCGAGCCACTCCTGCGACCTCAGACCGCGCTTCCTGGAGAAAGAGAATTGTGGCTTGTGTTCTCGGAGGTTTGCTCATATCTGCCGGAAGATCGTGGGAATCCAACCAAAACAGCGTCTCTGATGCCATCGCAACGATGAAAGGAACATTGGGTCCAGCGGCATTTAAGACAGCCTCTACTTTTGCAGCAATAGCTGCAGTGAGCAGGCAACAGGGTGGTGCACTTCCAGGAGCGTTGCTAGCGGGAATGATGTTGCTGCCCGAACGTGTGAAGGGACAGTCTTTGTGTCCTCAATTGATGGGAAATTATTTATCGGCTGGTCATGATATCGCCATTTCCGGCAATTATGCCTATGTGGCAAGTTCTTCATCCGGTCTTCAGATTATCGATGTGTCCAATGTAGCCAATCCCACGCTTGTGGGCTCTTATAATACGCCTGGCGATGCTCGTGGCGTCGCCATTTCCGGCAATTATGCCTATGTGGCGGATGGGTATTTGGGGGGTCTTCAGATCATTGATGTGTCCAATGCAGCCAACCCTACGCTCGCGGGCTCGTATAATGCGTCTAGAACTCCTCAAGGAGTCGCCGTGTCGGGCAATTACGCCTATGTGGCGGATCATGATAGATGTCTAATCATCGATGTGAGCAACGTAACCAATCCAACACTTGCGGGCTCATATTATTCGCCCGGTGCTCACAGCGTCGCCCTCTCTGGCAATTACGCCTATGTGGCAGATACAGTTTCTGGTCTTCGGATTATTGATATATCCAATGTATCCAATCCAACACTCACAGGCTCCTATAGTACAGCAGGTGAGGCCCGGAGAGTTGTTCTTTTCGGTAATTATGCCTACGTAACGGAATTTAGAAGGTGGTCAGGTTTTGAAATTATCGATGTAAGCAGTACAGCAAGTCCCGCACTTGCAAGCTCCTATAACATGTCGGATTGGGCTGATAGCATCGCTATTTCAGCCCCTTATGCCTATGTGGCAAATGCGCAATCCGGCCTTCAGATTATCGATGTGAGCAATGTAACCAATCCAACACTCGCGGGGTCACATGATACGCCGGGCCTTGCTTCCGGGATTACTGTTTTAGGTAATTATGCCTACGTAACGGATCTAGGAGGATGGTTAGGTTTGCAGGTCATCGATGTGAGCTTGCCTTGTCCCACAAGTAGTAGCGGCAGCAGTTCAACTATCACCACAAGTTCCTCAACCTCCCGTTCCTCTACAAGTTCCTCAAGTAGTAGCAGCAGCAGTTCAACTATCACCACAAGTTTCTCAACCACCCGTTCCACCACAAGCTCCTTAGCTCCAACTTTGAAATCTACGACTGCCATCTTTTCTCTTTCTACCGATTCTACAACGACAAGGACTCCTATCTTCATATCCACGTCGGGGATTTCTTCTCCAAATACTCCCTCTTTTCTATGGATTGTAGGCCTAGCCGCTGGAGGAGTACTCTGCCTTGGACTAACCGGAGGCACAGTCCTTATTCTTCGCAGACGAAGAGGATCTTCGAATAATGCTCCAGGCTTTATCGAGCGAGGATCCAAAGCTCATGATAGCTTTGTGATGAAACCTGTGGTGAGAAAAGCCCACACAAAAATTGGAGGAGCATATTACCAACTGAGTAAAATTTCAAAAGAGGAAGCACGAGAGGTCTATGAACAAACAGGTCATCTGATTGTCTTCCCCGAAGGCGAGAAAAAAATCAAATATGTCCTCGGAAGAGGAAACTTTGGAGCCATTAAAGTGGCCCAACGGATAGAAGACCGGGCATACGTCGCTTCTAAAAAGGTGAAAGGTGAAGAGAACATAAGAGCCTCCGATGAAGAAGCCGATATGCAGAAAGAGGCTGCCGGAGATAATGTTCTTCCGATCTACAACACTATTCGCTTAGAAGAGACTCTCTATCATTTCATGCCACTCGCGGGCTATGGAAACGGAAGAGAAATTCAAAGCCATCTATCTGCCCTGCATAACCCCATGCTTGCCACAGAAATT
>JAAKFP010000397.1 GCA_011065005.1 Chlamydiota bacterium
TGTTTAGAATAAAACTCAGATACGAGATAGAAAATTTCTGTGTCCTGTTCAAGGGAAAGAAACCCGTGAGCGAATCCTCGCGGGACATACATCATCCTCCGATTTTCTGCCGACAAAACAGTACCGAATGATTGACCAAACGTTGGAGAATCTTTGCGAAGATCGAGAATAACATCGTAAAGAGAGCCCGAAATGCAGCGCACAAGTTTTGTTTCTTCATGAGGAACGAGCTGATAGTGCATCCCCCGCAGGGTTCCTTCTTCAACGCTTAAGGAATTGTTCGCTTGCACAAACCTCGACTCCAATCCATGCTGTGTAAATTCTTCACGACAAAATAAGCGAGCAAAAAACCCGCGCTCATCACCTCTCTTTTCGAGGTCGATCAGAAAAGCGCCTTTCAATGGTGTGGGCATAAGTTTCATGAATGTGTGATCAGTAATTGAACCTAAAAAACGCAGTTGAAAACGATCTCTAAGCACAATCTTTTGGCCCACAACCGCTTACAATGGAGGGCCCCTTCACCGTATGGGAATGTGACCCTCCACTGTAAGTGGTTATGAACCAAAATCTTGCACTTATAGATCATTTTCAACTGCGTTTTCTAGGTTGAAAGTTTTGCATATATTTATTAACGTGGCTGACACAAACTTCTCGCATGTACCCAGCATTTTTTGGATTCTGAGAATAGTTCTCGAACTCTTTAAACCAGTCGATAGTTTCTGCAATAGCTATCTCCCAGTTATAAACAGGATGCCAGTCCAATCTATTTGCTGCTTTGTCCCAATTCAACCTGAGCAGATTTGTTTCTGCATTTGCATCGAGAGAACTCACATCGAGCCAGTCCCCATCTCCCCAAAGTTCGATCGACTTCTCTACCATTCTTTGAGCAGAAATGGCTTCATGCTCCAAAGGCCCAAAGTTCCATGCTTCAGCAAACATTTGTCCATCTTGTACTAGGCAGCTTGCCAGGGTGAGATATCCGCGCAGAGGGTCGAGAACATGCATCCATGGTCGTATGCTGTTAGGATTCCGAACTTCAACAGGTTTTCGATTCATCAAAGCCTTCATCGCATCAGGAATCAGACGGAAATCTGAAAAATCACCCCCTCCAATTACATTTCCAGCCCTAGCGGTGGCAATAGCTGTAGAACCTGTGAAGAAGGATTTTCTATAGGAGTCTGCTGCCATCTCGGCCATAGCTTTACTAGCACTATAGGGATCGTTACCACCTAAAACGTCGTTTTCACGATAACCCCAAACCCACTCCCGATTCTCATAGACCTTATCGGTGGTAATGATGACAATCGCTTTAATGAAATCGTTATTACGGGAAGCCTCTAAAAGATTTACTGTTCCACCAACGTTCACGGAAAAAGTTTCCTGTGGTTGGTCAAAAGAGTGCAACACAATAGGCTGAGCAGCCAGATGAAAGATCACTTCAGGTTTGTGCTCTTGAATTGTTTGGCTAAGTTTCTTCAGGTCGCGCACATCGCCGATGATGTGATTCATTGTCTCAGCAGTTTCAGTAATTTCGAAGATGCTAGGCGTTGTTGGCGGTTCAAGACTATAACCTATAACCTTTGCCCCAAGTTCTTGCAGCCATATTGTCAGCCATGTCCCCTTGAATCCGGTATGTCCCGTTACGAGAACTGTTTTTCCATAAAATGTTTCTTTAAGTTCTTTTTGCATTCTTCGTCTCCAATTCTACAAAGTCCACGACGTCGAAGGGAAACCTCCATGGTGCCTGTCCCGATTCCCAGAGTTGATTCAGATAATTTCGATCCCGTTGGGTGTCCATACAAGCCCAAAAACCGCGATGTTTGAACATATCCAGTTGACCTCTTTCAGCCAATTCCACCAATGGAGTTCTTTCTAAGATACAACTTGCATCTTTTGTGAGAAATTTTGAAAAAAATTCTTTCTTGAAGAAGAAAAACCCCCCATTAATCCATTTTTCTTGGAACTCCGGTTTTTCTTCGAATCGAGAAACACTACTCCCTGACAAGAGAATTTCTCCAAAACGAGAGGGTGGGTTTACTCCTAAGACAGTTCCAATTTTTCCGTGGGAACAGTGAAACTCAAACTCCTCTTTGAGATTGACGTTTGTTAACCCATCGCCATAGGTAACAGCAGCATGTTCCACATCGCCAAGATATTTTTC
>JAAKFP010000398.1 GCA_011065005.1 Chlamydiota bacterium
ACGCTTAACCCATTTGTTACCTCCAGGGCTCAAGGCTCGATACAGAATGTGTGTGGTCCACACTTTCCTGACTGGACTTTCACCAGCAAGAAACAGTACGCTTCTTGGCGCACCACAGATGGACACAGATCGGCTTGTTTTCGTTCGTACAGAAGCTATCTGTGTTCATCTGTGTGCATCTGTGGTTAAAATTTTATTTCCATTTCCGATGTTATTGCCTAAGTTGGCACCATTGAGGAGCCTCTGTGGTAAAATATTCCTCGCGGTGGTAAAATACTTATCTAGAAGAAATAGAACCCAAAGAAGCTATGTTCGATAAACCCACGGCATCACCATCTCTCGGATTGGAACTCGATTCCAACGAATTGAAGGGAGCATCTCTACGCTTACACCAAGGGAAACCTGTCTTGACTCGCCTTTTTTCCATTAGAGTCGATAAAGAGCAGAGTACCCCTCTCAATGTAAAACTGCTTTACATGAACCGCGAGGAACAAAACCTACGTTCCGACGCACAAAACAGTTTGGTGATTACGGCACTAGCGACATCAGAAATTCTGGTTAGAAACCTCCATGTCAAGCTGACCAAAGAGCGTGACATTGATGGTGTTCTCGAATTCCAAGCGGAGCCTCTTCTTCCCTATCTGATTGAAGAGGGGGTGATCGATAGAATTTTCATCGAAAAAGATGAAGAGAGTACAGATCTCGCAATGATAGCGGTTCGCAACGACCACCTTTCGCAGCATCTAGAAAAATGGCACTCCCTTACTATTGAACCTGAGGTAGTCTCCTGTGTTCCTGCGTCATTAGCGACCTTTTCAGCCTATTTTTCTCCATCGAATGAGACACATGTACTCCTTCATTTTGGGTTTTCGGAGACCACCTGTATTCTTGTCAATCAGGGGAAACTCCTTGCTGCCCAAGCATCTCGCATTGGAGTAGAAGCACTCATCGATGCCTATGCTAAAGACGTAAATTTGCCGGAAGGGGATATCGAAGAGAAATTTTCCAACCTCGATTTTTCAAAGGTGAAAGAAAGTTCTTCGCCAGATCTTTTTAAGGAAATATCTCTTCTGCGGATGGAGGTAACAAAATTTATCTATGCCTTAGCCAAACAAACAAAGGGTCATGAAGTTTCCGAAATCCTTGTGACCGGAGAAGGAGGTGTTCTCCAGAATTTTGCGGAGACCATATGTAGTCAACTCCAACAAACTCTGCTCCTTCCAGAAAAACTGCGTGGTTTTGCTAAGCCAACCGAACAAATACAAAAATATGCTATTCCTATTGGTGCGGGGCTATCTGCTCTTCCCAGAGCTAAAAACCGCGTAAATTTCCGCCAAAAAGACTTCATTTACCCTCATCCATGGAAGCGAATAAAAAAACCGATGTCAATCTATCTAGGTCTATGCCTTCTTCTGGCTTTGGCTTTGTATGTATTTGGCCAAGCCTATATCGCCAACAAAGAGGTTAAGCTAAAAGAAGACTATCTGGAGCTCTTAGCTTTGATGAAGAAGCCCTTCTATGAATTCGAGCAGGATTTTAGAAAAAAAGGAACGTTAGAAGAGCAAATGGTTGTTGAAGAAGAGTTTACTATCATAAAATTCTCTCAAGAGGACATACGAAAGCGCTTAAACCTACTAGAGAAAGAGATTGCCACAGCTCCGGAATCGTTCCCACTTTTCCCAAATATTCCTCGTGTTAGCGATGTTTTAGCCTGGCTCAGCACACATCCACTCATTGTCGGTGAAAGCAAAGAGGAAACAATAGAAAACTCAAGAATTCAGCTTAAAAGCTTCAGTTACAAAATGGTGAAGAGACCGGAGCAAAACAAGAAAAAAGAAAGATACCAAGTAAAAGTTGAAATCGATTTTACTGCATTAACCCCCCGTTTTGCTCGTGAATTCCACGATAGTCTACTTGCCCCTAACGATATAATCGACCCCAAAGGAGACGTTAAGTGGAGTACGGAAAGGGATGGCTACAGAGCGTCCTTTTTCCTTAAAGATAAAACCTCTTATCCAACATCCCGAAGGTGATAAGAACTAAGGAGGCTAGAAGAAATAACCTTTACATTTAGGCTGTTATAGCTCTTCAGTTGCGAGGCGCAAATCTGCAGTCAACTTATTAGTTTCCAAAGATTTGCAACAAAGCAAGTGAAGATGA
>JAAKFP010000399.1 GCA_011065005.1 Chlamydiota bacterium
ATAGCAGACGCACTTGAGGTAGCCCAAGTTCTTGCAGGGTAATACAACATATCACACCTACACAACTCATATAAAGCAACTTAGAGTCATTTTTAAAATTATCTTGTAAACTCCCGCTGGGCTGTTGCACTTTCAACCCTTCAGGCTGAATCCAAATGTCAAAAGTCGAGTCACTGTTCTGTGGTGAATTACTCAATACTCAACAACACCTAAATTACCCAAAAAAATTCAGATTGACAAGAAAAAGTTAATCATGGAACATCAATATCCATTCATCAATAACAAAGGGCAAGCAATGATTATCGACGGGAAAAAGATTGCAGAAGAAATCCACGGCGAAATAAAAGAAGCGATAGCGCATATTGTCGGACGCCCCCCCTGCCTAGCTGTTATCCTAGTCGGAGAACACCCCGCCTCAAAAATCTACGTCAGCAGAAAAACTCGAAGCTGTGAAGAAGTGGGAATCCTTTCCATAAAGAAAGTGCTTCCAGAAACCGTTTCCGAAGAAGAGTTGATCCTTGAAATTCAACAATTCAATGCAAACCCTGAAGTTGATGGTATCCTTGTTCAACTTCCCCTTCCAAAGCACATTCACCCCTCTTTAATTGCCTCCCTTATTGATCCACAAAAGGACGTCGATGGGTTCCATCCGATTAATGTCGGAAAGATGCTGCTTGGAGAGACCGACGGCTTCCTGCCATGCACTCCCATGGGGATTCGCGAGTTGTTTCTACGGAGCAACATCGATGTCACCGGTAAACATGCCGTGCTGATCGGACGAAGTAACATCGTAGGCAAACCGATGGCTGCTCTACTCATGCAAAAAGCTCCCGGAGGGAACGCGACAGTAACCATCACGCATCAACATACGAAAAACCTCAAAGAGATCTCTCGAATGGCAGACATTATCATTGCCGCCATCGGTAAAGCCAAGTTCGTAACCGCAGATATGGTCAAGGAGGGCGCCATTGTCATCGATGTTGGAATCAACAAAATCGAAGACCCTACAGCAAAGAGTGGTTCCCGCCTCGTTGGAGATGTCGACTTCGATCAAGTCAAAGATAAATGTTCCCTCATCACCCCTGTTCCTGGGGGCGTCGGACCTATGACCATTGCCATGCTTCTACAGAATACACTACAAAGCTATCGCCAGCGTGAAGGGTCCATTCTCACATGATCAGACTACTTCCTCTTTGTCTATTTTTGCTGTTTCTCGGCTGCGAAAGGTCTGATAATCCACAAACTACTTCCTTTTCAAACACGAGCATGACTATGCTCTATCGGATAGTCGTAGGAAAACAACTAGACGCCCATCAAAAACGAGAAGTGCAAAAGATTATCGATACCACCTTTTCCGAGATCGATCGTACATATAACAAGTGGAACCCAAATTCTGAGGTCTCGAAACTCAACAGGGCAAAAGCTGAAAGGAAACACCCTCTCTCAAAGGAGCTCGAAAGTTTTTTGCTACAAACACACAAGATTGTAAAGCTGAGCGGTGGGAAATTTGATCCCACGATAGAACCTTTGCAGAGATTATGGAGAAGTAAACTCGAAAAAGGGCTAATACCCTCTTCTGAAGAAGTGGAGAAAGTGAAGGTAGCAACAGGATGGGAAAAGATTCATGTTGACTCAGGCCTTTTTTGGAAGGATCACGATGAGGCAAGTATCGATCTTGGAGGGATAGCAAAAGGGTATGCAATCGATTTGATCGTAGAAAGATTGAATGAGGCAGGGTATCCAGATGTATACGTCGAGTGGGGTGGAGAGATCCGCACAGCGGGAAAGCACCCCGAAGGGCGTCCCTGGAGGGTTTTTGTCAGCAAATTGGGAAATCCCAATCCTTCTTCAGCTGTAGCGATCGTAGATTTGGATAACCAAGCTGTAGCTACAAGCGGAGATTATTTACAGAACTGGACCGTAGAAGGAACAACCTTTTTTCATATCATTGATCCTGCCAGCGGATATCCCCTCCAAGCAAGGAGTGGCACCACCTGTAGTGCTACAGTTATTGCCCAGAGTTGTATGTTAGCAGATGCTTTAGCAACGGTAGCTATGCTGTTTTCTTCTCCTAAGGAGTCTAGAGAATGGCTGGAAAAGGTGCAAAATGAAATTCCCCACATGCGATTTTGGGTTCATTCCAGAAA
>JAAKFP010000004.1 GCA_011065005.1 Chlamydiota bacterium
TTATGCAGCAAGCGAAAGAAACCTTCGAAGAACAAGAAGACCTAGAAATGGCAGAGGAAATCATCGGCAATTTCGATGAAAGCGGTTTTTTACAAACGCCGCTAGAAGAGATCGCCCTTCTAAATAACTTTAGCGAACCCCACCTAAAGGAACTTTTGTGTGAAATCCAAACGTTTGATCCCTATGGTGTAGGGGCAGCAACTCTACAAGAATCCCTTCTCATTCAGCTGCGCTGCCGACAGATGCAAGATACCCTTGCCTACAAAATCCTCGAACAACACTATGAGGACCTCCTCCACAATCGCATTCCAAACATTCAGAAGGGACTCAATGTTTCTGTTGAAGCCATCCAAAAAGCAATCGAGCAGGAGGTTTCTCATCTGGATTTACACCCCGGAACGTTGTATTCGAAAAAAATCGTTCAGCACATCGTTCCAGATGTTACCCTGAAGCTTACAGAAGAGACAATTGAAGTGATCATCAATGACGAATATCTGCCTACATTACGCTTGAATAGTCGATACATGAACATGCTCAACGATAGAAATTTGTCCAAAGAAACAAAAGACTTTGTTCGCAATAAACTGGTGTCAGCAAAATGGCTTTTAAAAAATCTCGATCAAAGGAACGAAACCATCCATCGCATAGTGATGGCTTTGGCTAAATGGCAAAGAGACTTCTTTTTGAATCCAGACGGTAAACTTACCCCTTTAACAATGAAAGTGCTCGCCGAAGAGTTGGATCTCCATGAATCCACCATAGCTAGAGCCGTTTCAAATAAATATGTCGACAGCCCCCGAGGAATCCTGCTTCTACGATATTTCTTTTCAAATGCTTACACAACAGCAGAAGGGCAAAACATCTCTTCCAACACCGTTCGAGACGCCTTGAAGACAATCGTCGACGAGGAAGATAAGAAAAAGCCTCTCTCCGATGAAGCGATCTCCAAGCTATTACAAAGAAGGGGAATCCGTTGTGCTCGTCGCACCGTAGCAAAATATCGAACGGGAATGAATATCGGCAGCGCAAAACAAAGGAAGCAGTACTGACGAGCTTTGCTGCAAGATTCACCACAGTAAACGAATACTTTACCACAGAGATCACAGAGCACACAGAGAATAATAAAATATGTTAATTCCTTCTGAAAACAACTTCTCGAATGGATTTAACTTTTTTCTAAATCTCTGTGAACTCTGTGGTCTCTGTGGTGAATTGCGCAAAGCCCTCTTAGATCCATTTTTGGACGATGGGAAAGCGGCGACCGACAGAGAACGCTCTTGCGGAAACACGCAGTCCCGGAGCACTTTGACGGCGTTTGTATTCGTTTCGATGGATCCGTTTCACCAGGTCGATGACGACCTCCAAAGGATAGCCATATCGTTTTGAGATCTCCTCAGGAGAGCGGTGTTCTTCCACATAAGCTCGCAGGACGTCATCGACGATGGCATAATCGGGAAGGGAATCTGAGTCTCGCTGTCCTTCTCGAAGTTCAGCTGAGGGGGGTTTGTGGATGATGTTCTTGGAAATAATCTCTTCGCTCCGGTTGATCCAACGCGCCAAATCGTAGACCTGCATCTTCGTAACATCGCTGATCACACCGAGACCGCCAACCATGTCACCATAGAGTGTCGCATACCCCATAGCCAGTTCGCTTTTATTTCCGGTACTGAGGACGATATACCCAAGCTTGTTGGAAAACGCCATAAGAAGCATCCCCCGAATTCTCGCTTGTAGGTTCTCTTCAGTAACATCCTGCGCTTTCCCTTCAAAATATGGAGCAAGTAGATCTAGATAGCTCTGAAAGGGTTTCTCTATAGAGATCTCCTTGGATTTTATTCCTAAGTTGCGAATCAGTTGAATGGCGTCATTTTTTCCCTCTTCCGAAGAAAATCGCGAAGGCATCATCAAGCCGAGGACATTTTCTTTTCCCAAAGCCTCCGCGGCAATGCAAGCAACTACTGCGGAGTCGATACCTCCAGAAATCCCAAGACACGCCTTGGTGAGGCCCTGCTTTCGGAAATAATCCCTAAGACCCAAAACTAGAGCTTTGAAGAAATCCTCTGTGTCATTAATCTTCAAAGAGCAGGGTTCCGCTGATTTATCCAAGTCCACAAGCAAGAAATCCTCTTCGAACCCTTTGGCATATTGTAAAAGTTCGCCTTCAGGGCTGACATACAAGCTATATCCATCAAAAATCAGGCTGTCGTTTCCGCCAACTTGATTACACAAAAGAATAGGACATTTTAACGCTGAAGCAGCACCAGAACACACCTCTAACCTCTGCTGGCACTTTTGCATCCGAAAAGGCGACGCAGCAAGGTTGACAACGAAGTCAAGGCCCTGATTTTGCAAATCGACAATTGGATCGTGAATGTAATCAACTTGCTCAATCGTTTGCGTATGCTTCCAGATATCTTCGCAAATGGTTACCCCTACCCTTTTCCCTCGTATTTCCCAAGCAAAATTGACGGGAGCAGGTTCGAAATAACGTCTTTCATCAAAAACATCATAGGTGGGCAAAAGCGATTTATCCTGAAAGCCAACCAACGTTTGATCGCTGACGATCATTGCACTGTTAAAAAGGGGTTTTCCTTCTGTTTTTGGATTCTTACGTGGCGTGCCAAGGATAACGGCGATGTTTTTTGTAGCTTCAACAACTTTCTCGAAGTAACGATCCAGCTCCTGAATAAAATGGGGTAAAAGAAGAAAATCATCCGGAGGGTATCCAGAAAGCACAAGTTCGGGAAAAATCACCAGTTCAGCATCTTTCGAACGCCCATAAGAGATACTTTGAAGGATTTTTTCTGTGTTCCCAGCCACATCTCCAACAATCGGATTGATCTGAGCAAGTAAGACACGCATTTTTTAACTACCGAAGTCATCGAAAACGATGCTTTCCCGCGGAACACCGTAGTCGTCGAGGAGTTTCATGACAAACTTATTGTGCAGAGGGGGACCACACACATAATAGAGATTCTCTTCAGGATATTCCATAGACCTAAGCTGACCCTCTTCAAATGCCTTGAAGAGAAAAGCTGTCTTTAAAGGATCATCACTGGGCCATCCCGCCTCGAGATCTTCTGGGAGAGGTTCGGACAACACAAGATGATAGGAAAAGTTATCACGAGCTTTATCCAGTTGACGGTATTCCTCTTCATAAATGTTTTCTTTCAAAGACCTAGCGCCATACCACATCGTCACCTTCCGTTTTGTGCCCTCCGTCTTTAAAAGATGCATAATATGGCTCCTCCCAAATGATGACCCCGCGCCTCCAATCAAGAACACGAGCTCTCGATCGTCATCAATCATGTGTGATTCACCAAAAGGACCAGATAGCCTCACTTTATCCCCCGGTTTTAGGGAAAAAGAGTATGAAGAGCAGATCCCCCAAGGAATTGTTTCTGAAACCTTTCCTTTCTCAAAGGGAGGGGATGCGATGCGGATATTGAACTTGAAAATCCTCCCTTCCCCGGGATAAGAAGCCATGGAATAGGCTCGTATGATCTCATCTTCCCCAAGATAGCTGTAGTCGATCTCCTGATCGAACATGCCAAACTGCTCCCAATCGTTAAAATACTTGGGGTCCGTAGTCTCTTTCCATTCGGAAGTGTTGGTCTTGAAAGGGGGTACGTGAAACTGAAGGTAATCGCCCGAACGATAAGGTGTTTTCTCAGGAAGTTCGATCACCAACTCCTTAATAAACGTTGCAACATTATCGTTGCTGATGACGGTGCCAATAACCTCTTTCACATCTAAGCAGGCTTCTTCAACATGAACACTGAGGTCATGCTTGACTTTAGCCTGACAAGACAGGCGCCACCCTGATTTGATCTCTTTTTTTGTGAAGGTAGATCTATCGGTTTCAAGAGGAGGGTCTGCCCCCTCAGTAATTTGCACTTTGCACTGGAGGCACGTTGCCTTCCCTCCACAAGGAGAGGGAATAGCGATTCCTTGTGAGGTTAAAGCCGTTAAAAGCGTGCCTCCTCCAGGTACCGTCTTTGTCAGTTCTGTATTTTCGTTGATATAGATTTTACACTCTTCGGTGCTAACGAATTTGGCTTTGGTGAACAAAATCATCACTGCCAATCCCACGCCAATAATGATAAAAGAGATGATGGCGTATAAACATAACAACCAATCGACACCTAAGAAAGTAACGGCGAGAATTTCATTTTGCATACCCCTAGCCCCTTCTGTTAACTATACCGAAACAAACTCAAGAACCGGTTTTTGGTCTGTCCTTTTTCCGCCTGACTTTGTGCTCGATCTCACCTACTTTCCTAAGTATGCTGAGATCTCCGCACTTCATCAGTCGAAAAAATTTCTATCCCAAAACTCCAATTTTTGAATTTGTTTCGGTATAAGCTCATCCTATCTTGCGTTGGGTTTTCGCTTCAAGGAAATAGATAGAGGGAGTTGCAAAACTCCCTCTGTCAATATGAATATTGAATGTTCAATTTGTCATTCGGTGACGGCGTGTATAGAAGGAAAATAGAAGAAAAAATCTTGACATTTTCCTTTAAAAACCTGAAAATTAGTTCTTTAACCTAGAAAACGCAGTTCAAAATGATCTATAAGTGCAAGATTTTGGTTCATAACCGATTACAATGGAGGGTCACATTCCCATACGGTGAAGGGGCCCTCCATTGTGAGCGGTTATGGGCCAAAAGATTGTGCTTAGAGATCGTTTTGAACTGCGTTTTCTAGGTTTAAACTTTATTGAATGTAAAAAACCATAGGTTATCTTTATGACCAAGAAAAAACTAGAGATCCATAGCGAAAACCTTTTACCCATAATTAAAAAATGGTTGTACTCAGACAAAGATATCTTCGCCCGAGAACTTGTTTCCAACGCATGCGATGCAATCCACAAAGTCAAAATCCTTAGAGATAAAGGAGAAGTGAAAACTTCTGATGAAGAATTCCGCATCGACATTCGAGTCAACAAAGAAAAAGGCACGTTACAATTCATCGACACGGGAATTGGCTTGGATGCAGAAGAAGTGGAAAAATACATCTCCCAAATTGCTTTCTCCAGTGCAGAAGAATTTCTGGAAAAATATAAAACCAACCAAGAGGGAGATCAATTTATTGGCCACTTTGGATTGGGGTTTTATTCGGCATATATGGTCGCTGAGAAAGTGGAAATCGAAACTCTTTCCTATAAAGAAGGTGCTGAACCCGTTTTTTGGTCTTGCGACGGTTCCTCAGAATACAACATTGAGAAAGGATCTCGAAAAACTCGTGGAACAGAAATTACTCTCTTTGTAGAAAAAGGCAACGAAGAGTTTTTGGAGGAGTTTAAACTCAAACAGATCCTGGAACATTATTGCGCCTTTCTACCCTATCCTGTCTATTTGGGAGAAAACCGCATCAATACGCACGAACCACTCTGGGTTAAAAAACCCTCAGAGTGTACAGAAAAAGATTATCTCGAATTTTACCGTCACCTTTACCCCATGCAAGAAGATCCACTCTTCTGGATGCATCTGAACGTCGATTATCCGTTTCATTTAAAGGGGATCCTCTACTTCCCGAAACTGCAAAGGGAATTTGATATCAACAAGAACAGCATTAGACTATTCTGCAATCGAGTTTTCGTTTCCGACAACTGCAAAGATGTCATCCCGAACTACCTCATGGTTCTTCAAGGTGTGATCGATAGCCCCGATATTCCTCTAAACGTCTCACGAAGCACACTGCAGATGGATCGCACCGTCCGTCAGCTATCGGGCCATATTTCAAAAAAGGTCTCCGACAGCCTAACTACCCTTTATCGCACCAACCAAGAGCGTTATTACCAGTGCTGGGAGGACGTTTCACCCATCATAAAACTGGGGGCCATGGAAGATGAAAAGTTTTATGACCGCGTAAAAAACCTTATCATCTGGAAAAACGTTGGCGGAGAATGGACCACCATCGAGGACTACCTGGAACGAAACAAAGAGAAAACCAAAGACAAGGTGCTCTACACCAAAGATGATAAGCAACTGTCACACTTTCTTGACATCTACAAGCAAAAAAACATTGAAGTTGTTTGTGCTCCAAGCCCTCTTGACACCTACCTCATTCAATTCTTAGAAACAAAAATCGCACCTGCAAAGTTTCAACGTATTGATGCAGAAATCGACGAAAACATTTTAGACAAAGACCGCGAAAAAACCGTTCTCGATTCCGACGGCAAAACGGAAGCTGGGAAGTTGGCAGATTTCGTTCGCTCCAAGATAGAACATGAGAACATCGAAGTCGAAGCAAAGAGTCTAGCAACAGATAGATTACCAGGATTTGTCGTGTTTGAGGAAAACCAACGCCGCATGCGAGACTACATGAGGTCTCTAAGCCCGAAAGATGCCCCACAAAACTTGTCCCAACTCACAAAGCAGACTTTCGTAGTGAACACGAACAGCCCCTTGATGTCCGTGGTACAAGAACTTGACAAAGCTAACCCAGAATTGACGAAAGAAATCATCAACGAAATATACGACCTGTCGCTCCTATCCCAACGGGAAATGGACCCTACGACATTGAACGATTTCATCCATCGAAGTAACACCATACTAGAAAAGCTGGCTACCCAAGTTGTGAAAAAAGGAAAATGAAAACTGTAACGTTCACCTCTATCTGTTAACCGCGAAGAACGCGAAGAAAACAAAGGACACGCGAAGATTATTCTAATTAAAAAACTTCGCGTTTTCTTCGCTTCCTTCGCGATCTTCGCGGTGACTGAATCGTGAGCTGAGCGGTTACGACTATAGAAAAAATTACATTAAAACAATGAATACTCATTTTCTTTTTAATAATATTTTTCTTCGCTCTGCACGAACAATCCTTTTTGCCTTTGTTTTCCTTCCGCTGCTCTCCTTTGCGGCAGAGAGATATAATCCGATCGCGGTTTATCTTACTTGGCAACACGATCCTACAACGACAATGACCATACAGTGGATCACAGAAGCCAACAAAGATGAAGACCAGGTTTATTACCAAAAAGTCGGAGAAAATTCCTGGCAAATTGCCATCGGAAGCCACTCTCCAATGCCAGAATATGAACCCTACCTCATCCATAAAGTAGAACTTACCGATTTATCTCCAGGGACCTCCTACGTCTTTCGAACAGGAGAATGGAATACTGTTCCCAACAAATTTCGAACAATACCACCAAACACTGATACACCTATCCGCTTTGTTGTCGGCGGAGATATGTACCGCGATGGTATTGAGAACCTCGTCGAAACCCACCGGCAAGCAGCTCGAGTAGATCCTATGTTTGCCCTTGTTGGAGGAGATATCGCTTACGCCGGAAACAAATATTCAGTAAGAACTAGCCACACCCAAAGGCAACGATGGCTAACATGGGTGATAGCCTGGAACCAGCATATGGTAACGCCTGATGGATATCTCATTCCGATGATCCCCACGATCGGCAACCACGACGTAAATGGACGCTACGACCAAACCCCTGAGCAGGCCCCCTTTTTCTATTCCCTATTTTCCTTTCCAGGAAGGCAGGGATACAACGCTCTCGATTTTGGCGATTTCCTTAGCATTATCGTCCTGGACTCCGGTCACACACACAGCATTGATGGTAACCAAACCTTTTGGCTGTATAATACCCTAGAAAAACGACAAGGAATTCCACACAAATTTGCCATATATCACGTTCCTGCTTATCCCTCTGTCCGCAAGTTTAGTGGAAAAATAAATAACGAAATCAGAAAACATTGGGTTCCAATTTTTGAGCACTTTGGGCTGACTGCAGCCTTCGAGCACCATGATCATGCATACAAACGCACCCACCCTATCTATAAAGGACGAGTAGACCCAAGAGGGGTCCTCTATTTAGGTGACGGTGCTTGGGGAGTAAAAAAACCGCGCAAGCCGAAAAAACCAGAAAAGGTTTGGTTCTTGGCCAATACGAAGCGGGCTAAGCACTTCATCATGGTGACATTGGAGGGAAATAATCGCTATTTTACAGCTATCGATTCAAAAGGTAATGTAATCGATTCCTACTCACATGTTCAGTAAGCGTTCAGACAATGCCACCAACTTAAGAAATAAAATTAAACGCAAAGGAGCAAAAGACGCCAAGACGCAAAGAAATTAGGGTGTTTTCCTTAGCGTCTTTGCGTTTAATTTTATTTCTTAAGTTGACGCCATTGTCTGAACGTTTACAATTTTTTCTCTTTTTGCTATGGTTTTTAATTGACAAGGAGACTGAGAAAAATGATTGATGATCATATAAAACATTTGCGAGCTTATGTAATCGGCTCTATTTTTTTGATTTTTTCTTGTTTCATAAATCAGATCTTACTTGCAAACGAACTCCCCCAAACGGGAACACTGGTCGTTACCTATCAGACTGATACTGAAGGAGAAAGGCTAGACCGCATACGGTTTTGGTTGAAAGATGAACACAACAAACAACAACTTTTTCCCAAAGGGGATGCTTATGTCGATGACTTCAACTATCAAAACCGCATGGTTGTCATCGAAGACCTTCTCCCAGGAGTGTATACCCTAGAATTTCTCGTTCCCAACACTGATGCCTATTTTGTCGAAGTTCCGATACGACAAGTTGTCATTGACAAAGGTGATGCCCTCAAAATCGACCAGCAAATCAAACCGAGAACCACCTTTTTCGATTCTGAAGAAAAAGAGAAAGAAACGGAGACGGAATCCCCCACTTTTTCCGATATCGACACCCCTGTAGATACTGAGCAGACAATCACTGCAGATAAAACCACACAGGACGTCGCAGTAGATACGGAAACTGCGATGGGAAAGCTTATTGTCTCTTTCGATGCAAAATTCGACCCCCCGCTGGCGGAACAGATCTGTTTCAAGTTAATGGATGACTGCGGAAACTGTACTGTACACCCCCGGTCGGGCAAGGACACCGAGGTTGCTCTAGTTGCAGGAAAAATGGTCATGATTGAAGATGTCCCCGTAGGGGAATATTCGGTCGAGTTTTTTATCGAGGACGATCACGAGCAAACACTCTACGCCTCCAAACCCTTTCACATCACAGAAAACAAAACAAAGTCTTTGCACCGCTCTCTGCAGGAGCCAATCCCTCATCAAGAACCTCCTTCTGATGATCCGTCATCATCCACTGAGGGTGGCATTAATTTGAATGTCACCGCCAACATCCCTACAGCAATTTTTCACGTTAGAAATGAAGATCGTACAAAAAGTTGGGAAGGAAAGGGAAGACTCTACACCTTTGAAGAGTTAGAGCCCGGTATCTACTACCTCTCTTTTGAAAGCACAGATCCATTTTTTATTCCTCCTAAGGAAATGCGAATAGAAATGACTGAGAATGGTGATCGCGAGGTAGAAACCCTCTTCCAAACACAAGGCAAACTCAAAATTCTAACGAATGTCGACTACACGAAAGTGATAATCGAAGACCAAAATCATCAAAAAGAACCCATGAAAGCAGAAATCTCCGAAACCATGAGCGCTCTCTATCTGCCAGAAGGGCACTACCGCCTAACCTTTCCCAAGCAAGATGATGTTAGAGTCCCTCCACAGCCTATGGAAGTCACCATCTATGACTTACAAACCAGCGAAGTAAACGCCTATTTCGAAGTTCAATAAACTCTTTGAGGCATTGTCACTCCCTTTTCTCTTCAGCTTCTGACCCAACATCTGGAGCTACATCGGTGATCGCACCAAGCAGCACTTCAATTTTTGATCCATCAAACATCTTTAGGATTACGGTTTTCTCCTGCACACGAGATACTGTGCCGATGATACCCATTGCTGTCACGCGATCTCCTTTTTTCAAACCTTCACGCTGACTTTCCAGGGCCTGACGACGCTTTTGCTCGGGTCTCCACAAAATAAAATAAAAAAACAATAGGGCAATACCGATCATGACAACGGTTTGCCACATGCCATCACGAGCTGAAGGTCTTTCCGCTTCCTGAGCATAAAGACCACTGCTAAATAACAGAACTTGTAAGCTTACTAGTGTTGCTGTCCATTTCTTCATATTCACACCTTTAGTTGGGATAAATTTTACAAACTTGTTCATAAAGTTTAGGAAGTGTTTCATTTTGAATAGCTTGCCTGAGTTTGCGCATGAAATCAAGATAAAATGCAATACTTTGGATCGTAACAAGTGTCAAACCGGTGATTTCATTCACATTCAAGAGATGCCGCAGGTACGCTTTGCTAAACTGCGAGGTGTAGCAATCAAGGTCGGGATCGAGAGGAGTAAAATCTTCCGCATATCTACCTGCTTTGATATGTATCTTTCCCGACCACGTAAATGCTGTGCCATTGCGCGCATTGCGAGTGGGAAGAACACAGTCAAACATGTCTACACCCCGCATCACCGCTTCAATGATATTTCGGGGAGTGCCAACGCCCATCAAATAGCGCGGTTTATCCTTGGGTAAGTGTGGTTCTGAAATTTCAATCATTTCTTGCATCATCTCTGGCGGTTCCCCTACAGACAACCCCCCAATGGCATATCCATCGAAATCAAGATCAACCAATTCCTTTGTGGACTGCACACGCAAATCCTCAAACATTCCCCCCTGTGTAATCCCAAAAAGATTTTGATAGGGCTTGAGTTCAAAATTTCGACAACTTTTTGCCCAACGATGTGTCCTATCCATCGCCGCTTCGACACGGGAACGCTCACATGGATAGGGGGAGCATTCATCGAAAGCCATCACAATATCCGCACCAATGGTCTTCTGTATCTGCATGCTTTCCTTGGGTCCTAGAAAATACCTAGTACCATCGATGTGCGATTGAAACTGCACACCTTCCTCGGTCACTTTATTCAAATTAGAAAGGGAAAAGACCTGAAAACCTCCTGAGTCGGTAAGAATCGGCCGCGGCCAGTTCATAAAACTATGGAGCCCTCCAGCTTTTTCCATGATTTCCTCACCGGGACGTAACATCAAATGGTAGGTGTTCCCTAAAATGATTTGGACATCAAGATCGAAAAGTTGCTGGTTTGTCAACGTTTTCACGGCACCACGAGTCCCCACCGGCATAAAAATCGGTGTTTCAAAGGTTCCATGCGCCGTTTCAATTTTTCCCAAACGCGCCTTGCTCTGGGCATCAGACTTTAGAACTGAAAACTTCATCGCTGTCATAACTTCTCTTCTTCTCTACTTGCTTAACACGGCAATGTTTTCGATGTGAACAGTATGGGGAAACTGATCCACAGGCTGCACCGCTTGGAGACGGTAACCAGCCTTAACAAACTCTGCAATATTCTCTGCTTGCGTGGCAGGATTACAGGAAATATAGATAATTTTCGGGGGATTCAAAGCAATTATGTGTTTGATCGAAGCGGGATCCAAACCGGGACGGGGCGGATCCACCATGACGATATCGGGCGGAGGGAACAGTTCTTCTTCCTGAATCTCTGCCAGCTTTTCATGAACAGAACCCGTAAGAATGGTAACGTTATCAAGCCCATTCTCGGAAGCATTGCTACGAGCATCAAGTGCAGACTCTGGAGATAGCTCTATTCCCACCACCTGTTCTGCACGATTGGCGACACAAATCCCCAAAGTCCCCGTCCCGCAATACAAATCATAAACAACAGCACTCTTAGGAATGACTCCCATTCTCAAAGCAATTGAATAGAGAAGCTCTGCTTGCTCGGTGTTTGGTTGAAAAAAAGCCGAAGGACTAATGGAAAACTTTAAGGGCTGGGGCTCTTCTGCAGGGTCTGTTTTAATGTACAAAATCTCTCGAATATGTTCGGCACCATACAGATGCATTTCGTAAAGCTGTGTAGGCTGCCCCTTTTGCACCTGCTGAATGGTTAAAAAGATACTCAGCTTTTTCTCTGGATCTACAGGCTCCACCGCATCTCGGACAAAAGCGACAAAACTCTCGAGGTGCTGCTTTTTCAACGCATATGCGGGGTTACCAGAGACCGTCAAGTTCACCATCCTATCTCCAGTCCTCTGTCCTTCTCGTAAAGTTAAAGTTCTGAGCGATCCGCTATTACGTCGAACGTGATAAGCATCAAGACCAAACTCATTCCACCATTGCCGCACAGCATTTACCGCTTCAACAAACCAAGGATTCGGCAGATGACACTCAGAAAGGTGAAAAACCCGCCCTTTACTTGCATCCATCATCAACCCAAGATAATTGTTCTTTGCTGCATCGCTAGAAAAGGAATATTCCATTTTGTTGCGATAATGCCACTGACTCGCACAAGGGAGGATTCCTCTCACTTCAACCTCATCCGTCAACAGATCACCGAAACAACGAAGAACAAATTCCTGCTTGTTTTTTAGCTGCATCTCATACGAAACCTGCTGCCATCGGCATCCTCCACAGAGACCAAAATGTTTGCATCGGGGTGGTATGCGATCGGAAGAAGGGTGCAAAATTTCCTCTAACCGACTTTGATATATGCCTCTGCGTTTCCGCAATAGCATAGCACGAACTTTGTCACCAGGAACTGCAAAGGACACTTCCACAGGCCACTCTGTTCCATCTTGACGCTCGAAATATCCAATGCCATTCCCCTTTTTTGAATACTTGACAATGTCAATTTCAACAAAATGTGGCTGATTTCGAATCGACATAAGCTCTCATTAAAAAGTAATGAATGATAATTAAACGGAATTATAGCTCTCTTTTCTATCTTGGTAAATCAAAAAGGTGTTGTTGGGTAAAAAGACAAAAAAAGGGAGGCATCAGCCTCCCTATCATTAAACATGAAATTTTTCGATTGAGACAACTATCTAGCTTTTCTTCTTGCAGGAAGCTTAGCTGTTTGTTTTCTCTTAGGGGCAAAGGCCCGTGCTTTACCAGTCTTACGTGCAGTAGCTTTTTTCTTTACTGTTTTAGCTTTTGCTTTGGTAACAGCTTTCTTTTTAACAACTTTCTTAGCTACTTTTTTCTTGGCAACTTTCTTGACTGCCTTTCTCGCAACCGCTTTCTTAGCTACTTTTTTCTTAGCTACTTTCTTGACTGCTTTTTTCGCAACCGCTTTCTTAGCTACTTTTTTCTTAATTGCTTTCTTAACAATCTTTTTCTTGACTGCTTTCTTAGCTACTTTTTTCTTAATTGCTTTTTTAACAATCTTTTTCTTGACTGCCTTCTTAGCTACTTTCTTGGCAACTTTCTTTTTCTTGCCCTTATTTGTCTTATCGAATTTGATGGATTCTTTACGGAACATCTTAGCCAGTTTTTCAAGCTTTACTGTTCCAGTTCTAACTCGCTGAGAAGCGGCTTTATTGCCACTTTCAGCTGCTTTTTCGAGATCCCTCAAGACATCTGCAAGAAGTTTTCTCAAAGAAGTTACAGTTTGTGGGTATGCCATGCGAATTTTCCTCCTTTTTAGAGTTTCGTGACGGCTAATTAAATATTTACTTTGGATATATTGTGCAACCCTTTTTTTATGATTCGCCGAATTATGTTGCCGTTTTGCAATGCAAAACAACTCGGCCAAGTTGCATCCAAAAGTTGTCAATTGCCTTACCAGCACCTTACGAAGGCACTTTTCTTAAAGAGTTACCTTGTATACCGAAACAAATTTATTTCACCAAAAAAATTTTAGCATAATCAATAACCCACTATGCTTATTTGACACAAACAGTCGCTTTCCTCTTTAATACGTTTTTTAGTATAATAGACATTATATTTTACCGAGGAAAACAGGCAGCATGTTGTCAAAGTTTCGTTTTTTGTTTTGTCTCTCCCTTGTTTTTGTGATTCCCACCGATGCTAACCCCTTGAACGGGGAAACATCCGTTGTAAAAGGGGGAAAAGGACATATTGAATCCCAAATTGAAGAGGCCGACAACCTATTCAAAGCGACGTTATTTGATAAAGCTGTTCCCATTTACCAGAATCTTCTCTCAAATCCCCTGGCTGACACCGAAGATGAAGCCTGTATTCGTCTTCGTTTAGCGCAATGCTATTTCTTCACGGAACAATATACTAAGGTTTCTGAGCTCTTTTCAGATCTCCCTTCTTCCGATTTTGGCCATTCTTCCCAGGTAAAGAGGTATTATCAAGAGGGAATGTTTTTGTTGGGAATCTCTTTTAATAAATTGAAACGATATGACAAAGCTATTGCAACTTTGCTGAGATATCTTTCTCTTGAAGAGGAAAACCCACCACCTTTTCGTGAAGAAGCGCAATATGAGCTAGGTCTTGCCTATTTTCACCAACAGGACTTTTCAGCAGCAAAAAAACAGTTCGAAACTTTTCCCGAAAAGTCGAAAAAGGTACGTCTGCTTCACCTTTCAAGAATTTATTTGGCTCGGATTTCTATCGCTCAAGGAAAATTCCCTGAAGCCGAAGCAGCTCTCGATGTTCTTGTTAAACAAATAGATGCCAATGACGTATTTCGATATTGGTTATCCTTTCTCCATGGTGAAATTCTCTTTCGTCAAGAAAATTGGGTCGACGCCGCTTCTCATTTTGAAAAGGCGTTACCGTTGCGAAATCAAAACAAAGCCGAATGGTATGAAGACACATTATATCAACTAGGATTATGTTATCTGTATCTCGGAGATGACTCCAGCCGTTCCCCCATAAACCAGGAACAATACCTTAGCAAAGCCGAAGAAGTTTTGCTTAGCCTTGTTCTCCATGCGCCTTCTGATCGAGCCTATCTGGCATTGGCACAATGTTATTTATCCAAAGGAAATCGTCTTAAAGACCCGATCGCATTTCAAGAACTGGAATCTTTACTTTCAGAGAAAGCTACTTTTAAGTCGCGAGAGTCATTACATCATGCTCTGCTTCTCAAAGCCGAGGCAGCGCCCTCCTATTCAGAAAGGAAAAAAATCTTCCGGCAATTAACACATGAATCAAACAAAGACGGTCCATATTATGCCAATGCCTGGTATTTGCGAGGGCTGAACGAACTTGATGAGGGACAAAAACATGTCAACACCCTCCAAAATAATGAGACGAAAAAACACTTAGATCATGCGACCAGCGTCTTGGGTCAGGCTTTTGACTTGTTATACCCTACAAACAAAAAATTAGCTGCCCTTGCGTTAAAATACCAAGCCCAGGCGCACTACTATCAGAATAGTAGGGAGGAGCATCTTAAAGGATTGGCGGTGTTGAGCGAGCTCCTCAACAGATATCGTGACGATCTTTTCCCCTTACTAGACAAACCAGACGAGGTTTTCTTCCTTCAAGGGCTGATTGCTTCGAATTTACTCGACGGAGAGAAAGGAGAAACCTATTTTACCGTTGCGAGGAATTCACTCAATCACAATATGGAAAGTTATCCTAACGGAGAATTCCACGAGGAAACAGTTAAACTTCTAGGGATCCTGTACTACCAAAAAGGCGACTTCGAAAAAGGTCTGCAGATTTTCCTCGAGCTCGCTAACATCTCCCCGCCCTCTTCGTTGGCCGGAGAAGCTCTATTTTGGGCAGCAAATTGTGTCGATAGCCTTGGCACAGACCTCTCCCAAAGTAAGCAATATCGGCAAAAGGTGTTTGAGCAATATCCAGATTCGCCATTTGCAGAAGAGGCATATTTCCGGTACTACAGCTACCATGAATACTTAAAAGGAAGCCACGACGCTATTGAACACTTAAAGTCGTTGGAAGGCAAATTTCCAAATAGTCCTTTTCAGATTAATGCATACTACCTCATTGGATTAGACTACCTGAAAGATCGTAAATCTGATGATGGAAGGCGAACGAGAGATAAAGACATGAATGCTGCCATCGAAGCATTTCAAAAGGCGGAGATCACCTTTGATTCTCTTTTTGAAAGCGAGGCCATCCCCGAGGAAAAGCACGAATATTTTATTACTCTCCACTACCGTAACATACTTGAAAGTGCTCTAGCCTTTATAAATCTTGCGAAAGATTCAGGGGGAGCAAAAAAACGCGTTTACCTTGAAAATGCCGAAAAGATCCTTCATGGGATGTATACCGATTTTGAAAGCCCGAAGCATCCACTCGCGAAGGTCTTGGTGGCAGGCAAGTCTATCACCCCCTTGCAGGAGCAATGTGCCTACTATCTTGCAAAATGTTATACTAATGCCGGTAATGAAAAAGCTGCCGAAAGGGTACTTGCTAAGATGCTTGAGAAATATCAATCCGCAAAGATCACTCGAGGGTATTATTTGTCGCGGGTATGGCATCAGCAAGGGCTGATTGCCATGAAAAACAAGGAAAATAAGCTGGCACTAGACTATTTTAAACATGCAGAAGATGCTGCCAAAGGGAAAATCCTCCATACTGAAGAGTTGTTAGACCTTTGGATCCAACAAAGCTTCTGCCACAGCGCCCTCGACCAGACAGATGAAGCTATGCTTATATTGTCCAAGGTGATCAACTATGATGCCATATCATCCCAACGGCTCAAAGCAATGTACCTTCGAGCCAAAATTTATGAACAGCAAGAGCGTTACGAGCTTGCGCGAAAACAGTTAGAAGCCACTGCCAAAAAAGGAGGCAAGTGGGCCAAAAAAGCAAAAGAAAATTTGGAAGAAAATTATGTATACCAATGAGCTATTAGCCAACATTTTTCATTACAATTCCAATTGGAATATTATTCTTATCGTCATCGGGATATGCTCTATCCTCAGTTTTACGATATTTATTGAGAGACTCATGCATTTACGGAAGTCAGAAATCGATACCAACGCTTTTATTATCAACCTGAGAAAAAGTATCAACGAAGGCAACATCGTTGAAGCATTGCAGATCTGCGAAAATATGAGCGGCACAATATCGAATATCGTCAAATCAGGTTTAGCGAAACATAACCGCAAAAAGGAAGAGATCGAAAACGCCATGGAAATCTCCGGACTGATTGAGATCGCCCAACTCGAAAAAAATGCGAAGATTTTGTCTATCATAGCACACATCGCTCCGCTGATCGGCCTTTTGGGAACGGTTCTTGGCTTTATCCAAGCCTTTTCAGAGATGCGAATGAGTGGTCTGGTAGATATCTCAGCAACCCGCATTGGTGAAGCGATGGAATATGCCTTGGTAACTACTGCTGCCGGACTCGTTGTCGCCATCCCTTCCGTATTGGCATACAACTATATTGTCAGCCGCATCGAAGGGTTTGTTTTAGAAATTCAAACGACATCATCAGAAATCGTTGACCTGCTTGTTTACAGAGAAGAAATTTAACCTAGAAAACGCAAGAGTGCTGCCGTGCAATATAGAACAATTTTAAAGACATCCAACTCGCTAATAGACCTAACACCTCTTGTCGACGTTGTCTTTTTGATGCTGATCTTTTTCATTATCACCTCCGACATTCTCCCTCTAAAATCCCTCAACATCGAAAATCCTACCCTAGAGAAGAACTCTGCACCCTTAACAACCCAGCTGATTGTGGTTATGGATGCCCAAAATGTGATCTACGTCGGTTCAAAAAAATCGATTCTTGACCTGGTTTCCTTAAAAAACCACTTGCAAGAAGAGGTCTCCCAACTCAAGAAGCAAAATAATAGCATTGAACCAACAGTGGTGTTAAGCGTAGATCAACGAGTGGATTATGGTTCTTTTTTACGGCTGTTTTCCATCTGTCAGGAGTGCTGCCCCCGTCTTCGTTTAGTATATAAACCCTCAGAGTCGCAACATGCGGAATATTTTTAACGTCTCATGTTAAAGCTAGAAAAAAAATCAGATAATCGACCTGTCAATGTGAAAATGCGTATGAACAGCCGCATTTGTACGCCGACATTCTTAAGGGCTCTAGCTATTGCAGTGGGCATTCATCTGATGGGTTATCTGATTTTCCACGTAAAACCTTTTAATGTTGGAAGTTTCGAGACCATCTTCCCTCCCGTACAGGTGAACATCGACATGCAACAGATGCTAAATGGGGGAGTCCTAGCAAACCTTGAAGGGGAAGGGCAGTCTACAGCTGCCATTTTGGAGCCGAAATCTTCCGTTCCAACCATTCCTCTCTTATCTACCCCGGAGATGAAACGAGAACTTGCATACCCCAGAGAGAAAACTGTGAAAAGAAACCCCTTTCAACACATGGAAGAAAACTTGGACTACTTAACCCTAGAAAATTTATCTCCTCCTCAGCCAAAAAAAGGAAGACGTATCAAAGTTTCTGCTTTTGGAAATTTGTCGAACAAAGAAATTGTGGCTGAAGGGTGGGAAGGTAAGAAACTTTTCCGTCGTCATGCCTTTGAAGAAAGAAATACCCAATATCTGGCAACGTATGATGTAAAAGTTGAAGACAGAACAGGGAAGATCTTTTGGCATCAGCAGCATGAACCCCTCGAGAAGAAAAAACTGAATGTTTTGGCAGAAAAAGTCTTGGAAAATCTCCTATTTGACCGAGACCCCAACGGTTTTATCTCCGAGGGACAAATAGAAATCGTATTCACAATATCGGAGCAGGAAAGATAACAATGATCGAACTCTCCCCAACAACAGCGATGATGCTCTATTTGTGTTTCACCCTTGCAACGCTTTTAGGAATATGGGGATACTACCATTATCGTTCTCGACGGCAAAAGGTGATTCTCATACAACAGGAGCTATATATTTGCGAATACTGCCAATGTGCCTACTTAGCGCAAATTGCAAAAAAGGTCACCCAATGTCCCCAGTGTGAATCGTTCAACAAAAAAAACTGAGAGAATGAGAGAATGAGAGAATGCTCGTGATCAATTCAACGCAAAGGCGCAAAATCGCAAAGATAAAAAAGTTTCTTTGCGTTTAAAGCCATGTTAAAAAGGGGAAATATGTTAGAAATTACCAATAAATTTGTTTTTGGTGGTCAGGGAAGGCCCGATGCCGTTCAATTTGTCTATACAGAAAAAAAGGATGATAAACCCATCGACAACCGAAAAGGCTCCAATTGTACCATCAACCAATTGGGATATATTCCCGTTGTCAGCACGTTCACAGGAGGATGCCGTGCCCTTCTCAGTCTGGTTCATACGATTACCCACTTAGTGCAAGCTATTCTTCATTCCGAAGAGCGACATCTTCACCTAGAAGAGGCGAAACTTGGGGGAATAAATATCGTTAGAGGTTCCATCGAAATGATTCCGATCATCGGAAACATCACCATGCTCTTTATTGATTTACTCCGTTGGTTGCACTGGCAGAAGAAAATCGACGCTATTCCAGGCAAAGAACGGGAAAACCATCTGATCAAATACATCTATGGAAAAGAGGTGTCCAAACGTTCCATTGATGAGTTAGATGATGATACAAAAGAAAAAATGAGGGAACATTTTTCTGAGATGACGGATGATGACCTCTCGTTAAGTCTCAGAGGCGTTGTTGCATAAATCAAAGTAGAAAATACCACTTAGGATTATCTCGTTGTCTTTGAATTCCATCGACTTGTCGGTGACTCACGAAGTGTATATTAGTAATAAATTTGGGAGTACGGGGACTTGTCACCGTTTTGTTAGTCGCCGATTTGTCGGTGACATTCGTGGACATCTGCACCAAAAAATAAATATTACAGGATAAACATGATGGGCAGGATAATTAGTCGCCATCCTGTTTATCCTTCCCATCCTGATAATAAATTGTTGGCTTAAAGAGTGAAAAAATGGGACTAAGACTATCAGGAATTTATGAGAAGATTGTGGCTTGATTTGTAGCCCGTTTGTGCCATCCCAGGTCTGAACACCTACTACTTAAAATTAATCAGAAATTGCAACTTGTTTTTCTACCCACGAAGTGGGTTTGGGATAGTAGCCCCGACCAAGTGCGAGGGAGCTTGCGACCGAGACACGTAGGTCGGGGTAACAGATAGTTATAAGGATCGCACCCACGA
>JAAKFP010000040.1 GCA_011065005.1 Chlamydiota bacterium
TGGTAATCTCGGGTTCTAGGAAGAGGTCGATTTGGAGATCCATTTCGGGGTTCACGGCATACGAATCGAAATCGGTGATCCCCTCGCCCCTGAGGATATCCTCATCAATGAAGAAATTTCCTGTGGTGGTCTGACTATCTTTGTTGAGAATTGCATAGGCAGCGTCCGCAACAATGGCAGGTTTTCTGCTTCTATCGAGCATTTCGGAAAAAAAGACTTCAATAGCACTCGTTGCTATGGTTGTCTTCGGCCAAAGGGAATTTACGGCAATGCGATTGGGTGCAAGCTCTGCAGCCATTCCTAGAGTGCACATGCTCATTCCATATTTTGACATCGTATACGCCAAATGATCTTTGAACCATTTCGGTTCAAGATTAAGAGGTGGCGATATGTTAAGAATATGGGGATTTTCCCTTTTCTTGAGGTGTGGAATGCAGGTCTGCGAGCAGAGGAATGTGGCGCGAACATTACAAGCAAACATCAGATCAAATCTTTTCATAGGAGTCTGCAATGTAGGCCAAGGGAAAATTGAACTGACATTGTTGATGAGTATATCGATCCCTCCAAATGTGTCGACAGCGCCCTTCACGGCATTGTGAACCTGCTCTTCATCTCTAACATCCACTTTAACAGGGTACGCTTTCCCTCCTGCCTTTTCAACAGCTTCCGCTACACTGTGAATCGTTCCGGGAAGTTTGGGGTGGGGTTGCGATGTTTTTGCGGCGATAATAATATTGGCACCATCTTGCGCACAACGCAACGCAATAGCCTCTCCTATACCCCGACTTGCCCCGGTAATAAATATGGTCTTGTTTTTGAGAATCATCGTATTTTCTATTCTCTTATTTCAGCAGCAAGCCACCGTATTTCACAAATACAGGAACAAATACCAGGCTGACAATATTCATCACATTGATCAAGATGTTCAGACTTGGCCCTGATGTGTCCTTAAAGGGATCCCCAACGGTATCCCCAACAATAGCAGCTTTGTGGCTGTCGGATCCTTTTCCTCCAAACTTTCCGGATTCGATGTATTTCTTTGCATTATCCCAGGCGCCGCCAGCATTCGCCATCATAATCGCCATCAGAAAACCGCTGATGAGCCCTCCTACCAACAATCCTGATAATGCTTCCGTTCCCAACAAAAGCCCTACAAGCAAAGGTGCGGCTATGGCAATGATTCCAGGTACAATCATCTCTTTTAGAGCAGCAGTTGTTGCAATATCTACACATTTTCCATACTCAGGTTTTGCTTTACCCTCCATCAAGCCATCAATGGTTTTGAATTGACGTCGCACTTCCTCAATCAGCTTAAAAGCGGTTTTGCCTACAGCTTTCATCGTCAACGAAGAAAATAGATAGGGCAGCATTGCGCCCAGAAATAGCCCAATTAATACTGTTGGATTGGTCAAAGAAACATCTTTGATATCTGCTGCGATTGTGAAAGCGGAAAATAATGCAAGCGCAGAAAGCATCGCAGAAGAGATCGCGAAACCTTTACCGATTGCTGCGGTAGTATTTCCCGCTTCATCGAGGGCATCAGTTCTCATTCTCACCTCTTTATCGAGTTTTGCCATTTCCGCAATGCCGCCCGCGTTATCAGCTACGGGCCCATAGGCATCGACAGCAAGGGAAATTCCAAGCGTTGATAGCATACCAACTCCAGAGAGTGCAATTCCATATAACCCTGCATTGGCGTGAGAAAAGAAAATCACTGCGCAAATAATGAGAATGGGTATCACAGTACTCTGATATCCTACACTTAAACCAGTGATTATGTTCGTTCCGGCACCCGTTGTAGCCCCCTGAGCTATCTGTTTCACGGGTCCATAAGAGCTAGAAGTGAAATATTCGGTGATCAGTCCAACAGCTATTCCCCCAAGTAATCCGATAAGAATTGCAGCAAATACACCGTGGTTGGTATACGTCTTTCCCAATAAGTCAAAAGTATGCGGCAAGGCATACTTACTCAAAAACCAAACTCCCACCACAACGAGTGCACTAGCAAAGAACAATCCATTTCTGAACGCACCATGTATTAAAGGCTGTTCTTCCCGATGGCCACTCGTTACAAAAAACGTTCCAAATATTGACGCTATAATTCCTATCGCAGCGACTAATAAAGGAAAAATCACAGAAGGAAAACTGTGGAAGGTAAAAACACCTATCGTTAAAGAGGCAATCAGTGTTCCAACATAAGACTCAAAAAGGTCTCCTCCCATTCCCGCAACATCACCAACATTATCACCAACATTATCCGCAATCACTGCCGGATTTCGGGGGTCATCTTCGGGGATTCCAATTTCAATTTTTCCCACCAGATCCGCAGCAACATCTGCGGCTTTTGTAAAAATCCCTCCTCCAACACGAGCAAAAAGCGCTATTGAGGAACTTCCCAACCCGAACCCTTTTATAATATGAATGGCGGTATGATGTTCCATGCCCAAGATAACTACCAACATCAAATACAACACACTCAACCCAAGGAGTGCTAAACTTACAACACTCAATCCCATTACAGCGCCGCTGGAAAAGGCAATACGTAAAGCCTTATGTAAGCTACTAATCGCAGCATTGGCGGTACGTACATTCGCTTGAACAGCAATACGCATTCCTGCATACCCCGCGGCTCCTGAGCAGAGGGCGCCTAAGATAAAAGCTATAGCGGTGTACTTGCCCTCGTTTACACCCGATGTTGATGATTCATCTAATGCGAGCCACAAGATCGGTGTTAAAATAATGATGAAAACCAAAAGGATCTTATATTCGCGATATAAAAAAGCCTTAGCGCCCTCTTGGATGCTTCTGGCAATTTCCCGCATCTGTGGTGTTCCTTCCTCTTCCTTTAATATCTGAGTCGCAAGGTATCCTGCGAACCCCAATCCGATCACAGCGACAAGAAATATACTGCAAATTTCTAACATGATTCCTTCCTTTAATTTTTCGTTCGAAACACGCGTAATTTAAAAAAAATGTTTGTTATTGGCTAATATATAAAAATATAGAATTCAAGCCTACATTTTTTATGTCTCAACTTTTGTTGTACAGTGGCCGCAACGTTGGGCGTTTATGGGGATTTCCATCTGACACTCTGGGCAATGTTTTGAAGTGGGAACCTCCTTTTTTCTTCTTTTTATAGTGTTAATCGCTTTTATGACTATGAAGATGGTTAATGCAATGATCGTAAAATTGATGATTGTATTGAGGAAAAGGCCATAATTGATGGTGACAGCTTCTTTGGTTCCCGTAGCGTTTTTTAAGGTTATTGAGAGGTCGCTGAAGTCAACACCCCCTAAAAGCATTCCTATCGGCGGCATGATGACATCATTGACAAGTGAGTTCACAATTTTACCAAAGGCGGCGCCAATGATAATACCTACTGCCATATCCACAGCATTTCCCTTGAGGGCAAATTCTTTAAATTCTTTTATGAATGACATTGTTTTTTCTCCTATTGGCGCAAATCTAAAAAAAAATGAATTAATTAGCATCCATTATTTTTGCGCATACACAATTAAATTGAAGTTTTTGCTACGTGCCCAGAGCAATCGCGTGAAGATATTTCTATACGTTTTTTTCGGTCACAACCAAAAAAACATCAGGATAGGCACGGCAATCTGGTTGTAAGAGCATGTGAGAAAGTTGCTTTGGATGTATATTCTTTCTGCCCTCCTTCGTCGGGCAGAAAGAACATACATCGAAATTGCCTCAAATTTAGGTTTGGATTGCAAAAATTAGTGTGCTAGTATAGGCTTACTTTCCATAGAAATCCTCTTATGAAAAATAAAGGAGTAAGTTATGTCATCACCATCTGTTGTTCATAGAAGTTATCATTCACATCCTGGAACACCTGAACCTTCGGGTAAGGATTTCCACGGATTTAATAGTGCCGAACCTCTTTCTCGAAGTCGAGATACACATAGTTCTACTTCAACGGGCAAAAAAACTACTGAAGTTGTAAGGACGATTTTCCCAAAACCAAACCATACAGACCAAGCTGTGCAAAAACAACCTTTAACGAAAGAGGCGTTTATTGAAAAACACCTCGAACGATTTGAGAAGTATTCCGCCCAAATGCAAGCCCTTTTTCCAGAAGTCACAATGGAAAAGCACCGGGAAAATTACAATGTATATTGTGACAGCTTTTATCGACAATACTTACAAAAAGTTACAACTCATAACGATCCCGGAAGAGTTCTATAAAACAATAAATTCCATGAAGATGGCTGGTCAGCAATTCCCGCTGGAGTGCATCCTGCTGATTTAGAATATGTTAAAGAATAGTCTTTCGTAGAATTTGACCCTTTTTCTTGGTCTTCTTGCACTTCTATACTTTCTGCAGGAACAACATATTCCTCTTCAACTGTCTGCAGTTCTGCAAAATATTGAACCTAGAAAACGCAGTTGAAAATGATCTATAAGTGCAAGATTTTGGTTCATAACCGCTTACAATGGAGGGTCATATTCCCATACGGTGAAGGGGCCCTCCATTGTAAGCGGTTGTGGGCCAAAAGATTGTGCTTAGAGATCGTTTTCAACTGCGTTTTTTAGGTTAAAACTTTTTATGTCGTCCTCCCCATGGGCTACCATCTAAGGGCTCGTGCAAAAATAACTTGTGCGTTTCTGGTGACTCAGCGCTTCAGATGCGAGGCGCAAATTCGCAGACAACTTATTAGTTTTCAAGAATTTGCAACAAAGCAGATGAAGATGATGTGTTGGCAGAAATGCGGAAGTTATTTCTGTACGAGCCCTAACGCTCTTCGAGCTTTGAGAACTGAAGATCAATCAGTTAAACTTGTTTAGCCTGATGCGTATGCGCACACGGGCACGATGCTAATGCTTCATTCATGCTGGGTATATTTGTTTAGGTCGAGATATTCATTACTCATAAAGTGAATTACTGGAAGGGCATGGCTTACCAATAGGCAGGTCATGTCTTTTTTATTTTGAAGCTTTTTGATAAGCGTCAGAATGTCTTTTTGTATCGAGACATCAAGAGCCGATGTGCACTCGTCGAGAAGAAGAACCTTGGGTTCGAGGAGTAGTGATCTTGCGATGGATACACGTTGACGTTGTCCTCCTGAGAGTTGATGCGGGTAGCGGAAGAGGTGCTCGGAAGAGAGAGAAACATCTTCCAAGGCTTTTAGTAGAGTGTCTTCGTTGTGAGGGATTCTTCGTATTAGCAAAGGTTCTCGCAAGATTTCGTATACGGTATGCCTTGGATGCAGGGAGGCGTAAGGGTCTTGAAAGACCATTTGAACATCTTTTGGCCGAGATTTTCTAGGTATTGCATTGCCCTCGATAAAGATTTCGCCGGTCCAGTGTGTATGCAGAGAGCATAGTGTTCGTAGTAGTGTCGATTTCCCACATCCTGAGGGTCCGGCAATCCCAAAAGTGTGGTTTCGTGGAACTTCAAAGTTGAGATTGTGGAGAATCGGCATCTGACATTGCTTGTCTTTATAGATTGTCACATTCTTTATGGTGATCATTTGGGCTCCTCCGGTAGCATGGCATCAAATAGGCGTTGGATATAGGGGTGTGCGTTTTTGCGGAGTTCAGCGGGAGTGTCGACGGCAAGGAGTTGACCTTCTTTCATGACGCCAATGCGATCACAGAATTGACATGCTTGCTGGAGGTCGTGGCTGATGAATAACAATCCCATTTGCCTCTCTTTCACATGATCCTGCAGTAGGGTAAGGATTTCATGCTGTAAAAGGGAATCCAATGCGGAAACGATCTCGTCGGCGATTAAGAATTTCGGATTTTGCATGAGCATCATCGCGATCATCACCCTTTGTCCCATCCCTCCGGAGAGTTGATGAGGATACATTTGTAGGATCTCCTCTGGAGAGGGGAGTTGTACCTGTTGTAAAGCTGACAGGGGAGTTGTGGCACTGGAAACCTCTTGTAGCTGTTTTTTAATGTTCATTAGAGGATTTAGGGAGGTTTTGGCGTCTTGCAAAATCATCGCTATCTCCGAGCCTCTGATTTCTCTCCACATCTTTTCGTTGATGTTTGTAAGATCTTTTCCCTTCCAGGTGAGGGTTTCCGCCTGAACATTGGCTCCTAAAGGGAGCACCCCAAGGAGGGTTTTTGCAAGCATTGATTTTCCTGAGCCGGATTCACCTATCAAACCAAACTTTTCCTGTCCGATGTCAAGGGAGACCTCTTTTAGAATCGGTACGTTGGAGATGTTGAGAGAGAGATTCTGAATGGATATTAGAGGCATTGGGCCTCCCTTTTGGGATCGAGAAGGTCGCGGACCGCTTCCCCTATGATGTTAAAGCATAGGCAAACGGAAAAGATGGCGATTCCGGGCATGACAGAAACCCACCACTGATTTAGGAGGAAGGTGCGCCCTTGCGCTGCCATTGTTCCCCATTCGGGTGTTGGGGGTTGCGCTCCTAAACCCAAGAATCCTATCCCTGCTATGCTTAAGATAATTCCTCCTAAGTCCAAGCTCAGGCGGACGAGCAGAGAAGAAATACATAAAGGGAGCAAATACCGCCATAGAATGCGCCATCTGCTGGCGCCTTGCAGTTCTGCGGCCTGAATAAATTCTGCATTTCTGAGGGCGATTGTTTCGGATCTTGCTACGCGAGCATAGATCGGCCAAGATGTTAGTGCCACGGCAAAGGCAGCGTTGAGGAGTCCTGGCCCAAGGATTGCAACAAAGACGAGGGCAAGAATAAGTCTGGGGATGGCAAAGAACAGATCGATTGTGCGACTGATGATAAGATCGATCATCCCTCCGGCATAGCCTGCAAACATGCCAAGAAACAGCCCTAAGGGTGCAGTTATCCCTGCAGTCAACACTACGCTAAAAAATGTCATCCGTCCGCCATAGAGGATTCGGCTCCAGATATCCCTGCCTAGTTCATCGGTTCCGAATATATGATTTGCGCTAAAGGGTTGTAGGCGATTTTTGATATCGATATCGAAAGGATTATAGGCTGCAAACCATGGAGTAAAGAGGATGCCGATTCCCCACAGAGCAAGGATGGTACAGGCAAGGACAACTTCCCAGCGAGATAGGAACTGTTTGAATAGGGTCGCGAAGCGATTCCATCGTGCTTGCCACAAGATTGTCTTTGACATCATTGCGCTACTCTTGGGTCGATTTTTGTACTTAAGAGGTCAACAGCGATATTAAATCCGATGAAGATGACTCCGACAAGAAGTGTGGCTCCAAGGAAGGCATGATAATCCAGGAGCATGAGGCTTTGTGTGAGATAGCTTCCAAGGCCGGGCCAGGCAAAGACTGTTTCTATGATGATTGCCCCTTCCAATAGGGAGGCGAAGCTCATCATGATCACTGTGAGCAGGGGCAGATATACATTGCGAAAGGCGTGTTTCCACAGGACGAGAGAGGGGGAGAGGCCTTTGAGTGTGGCGGTAAGAATGTAAGGCTGGGAAAGTTGTTCGAGAACAAGAGATCGTGTCATTCGACTTAACGAAGCCATATTAAATAAGCCAAGGATGCTAGCGGGAAGGATTATATGACTGAAAGCGTTGCGAAATACATCCCAGTCTCCGTGGAATGCGGAGTCAAGAAGGAGGGATCCGGAGGACGTAGGGTAGTCTGCGTAGAGGACGTCGATTCTTCCGGGTCCACCAGTCCATTGTAAGCTCACGTAAAAGAGTAGAAGGGCGAGAATTCCTAATACAAATGTTGGAATGGAATAGATGACGACCTGCAGCTGTACGAGAACGTTCCAGAAGGATCGAGGGCGCCATGCGGCCATAACCCCAACGGGTATGCCCCCAACGATTCCTATGAGTAGAGCTATTGTTGCCAACTCTAACGTTGCGGGGAATACTCGAAACAGGTCTGTGGAGACAGGATTGGATGTCATGACGGACATTCCGAGGTCTCCATGCAGGAGGCGAAGAAAATAGTTGGCTGTCTGTTTCCAGATGGGTAAATCTACTCCCAAAGTTTCACGTGCTTGTTGGTAGGATTCCGCAGAGGCAGAATCGCTAATTAAGGTGAGAGTGGGATCAATAGGTATCCATTGACTCAATGTGAACGTTAAGCAAAGGAGCAAAAAAGCCGTAACGCATCCGGAGATGAGGATATTTGCGCTACGATATTTCACTCATGACTCGCGGTTTCAGAGGTATAATAAGATAATATATCTAGCGGTGTGAGAAAACGGACTCCCTTTTGCAAAGACTCTTTTCGTTGGACGAGCACCCGATTTTCTTGGAAGATGTTCACGAAAGGCGCTTCTTTATGGAAGTGTCGCTGGAGCTGCAAATAGAGTTCTCGCCTTTTTTCGTTATCCTGTTCCTTCATAGCAGCAAGGGTCTTCTCATTGATGTCTGGAATTTCCCAAGAGTTTCTCCATGCCAGTGTTCGCTCCTTGGAATCGTCGGAGTTGTCGGGGTTGTAAGCAAAAGTGAGGGCGTTGTTATTGGGGTCGCAGTAGTCGGGAACCCATGTGCTCAGCGAGAGGTCATGTTTTCTCGCACGCAATTTTGTTAAGACTTGTCTGGAGTCTCCAGGGAGAATGTTGACTTTGATGTTAGCTTTCGCAAACATTGCCTGTATCGCCTGGGCAAGTTCGATTTTGGAAGCGTCAAGGTTGACGGTGAACCCTTGTTCAAGACCTGCTTCCTTCAAGAGTTCTTTCGCCTTTTCCACATCCAAAGTGAAAGGGGAGTCTTCACAAGCGGCAAAGAATCCTTTTGGTATAAAGGACTGATGGACTGTCATTTTCCCTCGCGCGAGGGATTCAAGTCCTTCGTAGTCGATAAGATATTTTAGAGCTTGACGAACCTGAGGGATTCGGAGGTATTGGTTTTTCTGGTTCATGCTCATGAAATAGGTCATCGACAATGGGTATATATCCACTTGAAAGGTATTTATTCCTTCTGTTTGGTCGAGACCCAGGTTTCTGGCGATGTCGATGTCTCCTTTCATGAGAAGCATTTTCTGGGTGGACTCTTCCGGTATGCTTCGGAGGATTACATGTTTTAACGTTGCGTTGCCTCGAAAATAGTTCTCGTTCCGCTGCAAAAAAACTCCCGTATTGGGGGTCCAACGTACCAATGTAAAGGGGCCAGAGCCTGCGTAGTGAGTTTTTAGCCAGGTGTGGCCAAGGTCGCCGTTTGCTTCATGAGAGAGGACGAGTTTTTTATCGAGAATGGCTGCGTTTGCTGTGGTGAGACAGTAGAGCAACAATGATTGCGCATAGGCTTGATCTGTTTCAATGACAAGGGTATGAGGGTTTTCTGCATAAACCTTGTCGTGGACATTATCTGCTGTCCAGCCAAATTGCGTGAACAAATAGGCAGGAGTTTTGTTGAGACGTACAATACGTTGGAGTGAGAAGGCGGCGTCTTCAGCGGTGAGAGGGTTTCCTGAGGCAAAAGTTACATTCTTGTTCAGAGTAAAAGTGAATTTTTTGCCTCCGTTGGTAATCGTCCAGTCTTGCGCGAGGATCCCTTTAAATTGACCTTCATTGTCGGAATCGTAAAATACCAGTCTGTCGTAGGTGTTATGTGCATATTCGAGACCGCTCGGTTCAAAAATTTCTGCGGGATCTAAGGAGATGAGGTCGTCCAATTTTGTTGCAACAACAACAGTATCTTGAGGGGGTATTGCGTGGACGTGGGAGAGGAGACACAAAGCAAAAAGGAACAGATATTTTTTCATTGTATAGCCTGAGGTTTTATCTTGATGAGGCCATAATATAGAAGATCCACCATGAAAATGTCAATCCGTGAAACCATCGACAAGTCCCAATTCGACATACTTGGCGACTAAAGAAAACGATCAGGATGAACAAGATGGGAAGGATGAAATATAGATTAGGGATGCGGTGTGATTGCTAGGATGGTGATTTCGCGTTTTTCTGGTCCATAAATCCAAAATATGCGGTAAGCGCCAGGTGTTTTATTCTGGGCGTACGACTCGAAGACGCCCCCTTCAAAAGGAGATTTCAGACTGTCGAATTTGTGAGTGTTTAGCGAAGGGTGGCGCAAGTTGACGTGCATGTATCCGATGACTTTTCCAACCGCTTTATACTGCCTTTGCTTGCTTTTGGTGTTTTTCAGTTCCAAAAGCTGCTTTTCCGCTTCTTTGGTGAATCTAATTTTGAACATGGTCTTTGTCTTCGTCGTCCAGGAATTCAGTAAAATCGATGTCTACGTCTACGATGCGTCCTTCTTTGGCGTCTTCCATTCCGCGCATTAGGGAGGCTAAAGCTTCAGGCTTCTTGTAAATCCAGTGTTCGCGTGCTGGAATTTCGACTAAAGGGTCTAAAACTATCTTTCCGTCTTTTTGCCTGGAAACGCGAAATGAACTTAGCTCGTCTCGTTCTTTTTTTGAAAGGAAGTTTCCTAAGCAAACGCGGTACTTGTTGTCCATTTGGACTTTTCTTTTTTGTCTTCGCATATTTACCTCTCTGTTCAATCCCATTGTAGCATTTGTGGGATTTAGTGTCTAGTGGGATTTTCTCGGGGAAGAAAGGGGGTAGGTTTGGAATCTCAAGCCCGACCCCTTTCCCTCCAGCAAAAAGCCGATTGCTCGGCTTAGTCCAAATGATTTGCCAGCAATAGATTTTGGACTAAGCAAAATAATTTGGACTAAG
>JAAKFP010000400.1 GCA_011065005.1 Chlamydiota bacterium
GAAAAAATGTCAGTTTTTGGGGTTGAAACTGTTAAATATTTTTAGAAAAAGGCCGACTAGATGAATGAGACATGGCTTTAGAGTGTGCTGTGAAGGGATCTAACGGGATTTTGCTTCCATAGATACTTATTGTCAAATAAAAAGGAAATTTGTTTCTTACTTCCTTACCCCCCGTTCCGCTAACGCTCCATAGGGGGCTTACACCTTTCGGCGCTACCGCGCCTAATAATTCATCCTTTTTTTACACATCGTGGAGGAAGGGTTAGCATCGTGTACGTGCCCGATTGTCTCGTTGCCTAAAATTCCATCGACAAGTCGATGGATAACAAAACGGTGACAAGTCCCCGTACTCCCAAATTTATTGCTAACCATAAACTCTCAGGGTACGCGTTTTTGTGATGAATCAAAAGTGTCCCCGTCCGAGTGCGAGGGAGCGAAGCGACCGAGACACGTAGGGCGGGGTTTAAAGATCGATAGGATAACCCGTCCCGTCAGATGTGCATGTGAATCGATGAAATCTGTGGTCATAGACATCCTTTCTGATTTAGTAAGTCCTCAAAAGAAATAAGGTGTGTAAAAAAGTTTTCTGTTTTAATTTTCGAAGACAACTCCCCCTGATAAATTAAAACAGGACGAACAGAAACCATTTTCGAAATTTTGAGTTTTCTTATTTTTTCCCTTACATCTTCAATCACAGTCTCTGGATTTTTTTTGCAAAACTTAATTTCACAGACATAAATAGAATGACGTGTCTGAATCAGAAGATCAATTTGACAACTCTCCTTTCTCAACGTTTTATTTTGGAAATAGGATGAAGCACTCAAAACACTTGCTGGTGATATTTGCAGCAAACGTTGAATCGAACTCAAGTTATTCAACACAAGATTTTCAAACTGCAACCCCATGATTGTATACCACTCAGTTAATTCCTCAAGATGCAAATCATGATAAAAGCCCTGCTCTATAAGTTCCTTCTTAGGTTCAATGTATTTGAGATAAAACCGAAGATAGTTGTCCTTCAATCGGTATTTGCTAAGATTTGATCTTTTGTGGTTTCCATTCCAAACGAAATCACGAGCAATAAACCCAGACTGCTGTAAGACTGACATTTTTTTGCAGAACCCTCCTGTTTGTTTAACGCCTAATCTCGTACATATCTCTCCCAACTGAAGACTTCCATTGGCAATTACTTTAACAATTTCCTTGTAATCCTCAGCTCTGCTCTCGAAAATGTCTCTAAAGATCTTATGAAACTCTTCAACCAGAATTCCACCTTTGCTAAAGCACATCCTCTTGATATTTTGTTCTGCTGTTTGCTCCGGTTGAATCTCTTCGAGATATCTGGGCACGCCCCCTGTGACATTTAAGATTTTGAACTTCTCGTAAGAAGATATCTTCTGCCTATTTCCCCAAAATTTATTCGCATCATAAAGCGGCATTTCCTCAAGATTAATCGTCAGAGAAACTCTCCCCATAAAGCCCTTATCATTGAGAATATTCTCTTGAATCCAAGATGAAACAGAACCGCATAAAACGAGAATAAGTTCTTTATTCTTCTTAAATTTGGTGTCCCATACGCCCTTTAATTTTGCTGCAAAATCCTTTTCACGACCTGCCATCCATGAAATTTCATCTAAGAAAATAATGACACGACCCTCAGATGTTAAGCCTGCCAATGTGTTGAAGGCTTGGGTCCAATTATCGAATTTCATCGATGGAACACCAAATCTTAACCCCATCAACTCCCCAAAATGAGCAAGCTGATCATGATTGGTCAGTTCCTCTCTGGGAGCTAAACCATAAAACTCAAGAAACCGTGTTTTTTCACCAAAATGCTCAATTAATGTACTCTTCCCAATTCGTCGTCTTCCAGAACAGACAACGATGCCTGCCACCCTGCGTTTCTTAAATTCTCTTAGCTGCTCAAGCTCTCTTTCACGACCTATAAACATAAAATTTTCCTTTTTTATCTGACTTAAAAATGACATTATGTCGATTTTAAGTCAATAGTTTTACCCGGCCAGTTGACTTAAAAATGACATTATGTCGATTTTAAGTCAGAAAAGAGAAAATAGCTGCGGTAGCTGCGCAAGAAGTTCCATATGCGCCTATAAACAGGATTGCATTTCAGGTTTGA
>JAAKFP010000401.1 GCA_011065005.1 Chlamydiota bacterium
AAACGTGATTGCGCTTCAGGATTAATCAACGTTTGTCGGCATTTTATCGATCATATCAAATAAAAAAATGAATTTTATACGAATGTGTCATAGAAATGTGTTTCTTACGCTGCTCCCGCAGCTATATGTTTTTTTTGACATTTACCCCCCGTTCCGCTAACGCTCCACAGGGGGCTTACAACTTCCGGCGCTACCGCGCCTAATAATTCATCATTATTTATATTCTCAAAGTTTAGAAAAGGAAGAGGATATCAATATTAATTTTTGTCGAGAAAAACTTATGTAGAACTGCAAGGACTTGTCCCCGTACTCCCAAATTCGGAATGCACCTAGCCTTGTTTATTTGTTGAGGCCTGTGGTACAATTACTTCAACACGGATTCCACCGTGAAAATCCGTGTTCAACGCAATACATGGAGAGATTATGCAAAAAGGTCATAAACTGCAGTTTGACTGCTTGTCCTGTAAAGAGCCTGTACGGTTTTCAATATTTGAGCTAGACAACAGCGAAGAGCCGGTTATCTGCTCGAAGTGTAGTAAGCAATATATTCTTAAGGATGAAACGCTTCGCCGGCAACTAACCAAATTCGAGGCACTTTGCCGTCAAATTCTGGAAAGTGAAGAAATCCTGGGAAACACTTCTGTGGGAATTGACATCGGGGAGCACCATGTTAAAGTTCCGTATAAGTTGTTGCTAACAAGACTCAACTCTAGTTTGGAACTTACGATAGGAGATCAACCGGTATCCATAGTTTTTCGGTTGGAACCCTCTCTAGATATCCCTGAATCGGAAAATAAATAGAAAAAGGTGGGAACATAATGAGAAAGAACAAGCTCGAGCAATTAAGATTGATGACCACTATCGTGGCAGATACTGGAGATATTGATTCGATAAAACGCTATAGCCCAACAGATGCGACGACGAATCCCTCCCTTATTCTTCTCGCAGCTGATCAGCCGCAATATTCCCATCTTATTGAAAATGCCGTCAGCTATTGCCAATCAAAAGCCACATCTTCTAAACAAGAAAGAAGATTGTTGATGGATAAGCTATTTGTCAACTTTGGTGTCGAAATTTTGAAGATCATTCCGGGAAGAGTTTCCACGGAAGTAGACGCTCGTCTCTCTTTTGATACTGAGGGAAGTGTCGAGATGGCCCACACCTTAATAAAGCTTTATGAGCAAGCTGAGGTCCCACGAGAGCGCATCTTGATTAAGCTTGCTTCAACCTGGGAAGGAACAAAAGCCGCGCGCGTTCTCGAAAAGGAAGGGATCCATTGCAACATGACTCTATTGTTTAGCTTAGCGCAAGCGATCGAGTGTGCTGAAGCAAGCGCAACGTTGATCTCCCCTTTTGTTGGTCGGATTTTGGACTGGCACAAAAAAGCTGAGGGTGTGGAGGGTTATCCCCCTGAAGAAGATCCAGGGGTAAAATCTGTAACGCAAATTTATTCCTACTTCAAAAAATTTGGCTACGGCACTCAGGTTATGGGTGCCAGCTTCCGAAACAAAGAAGAGATCCTGGAGTTAGCAGGCTGCGATCTTTTGACTATCTCCCCTACCCTGCTTGAGGAAATTAAAAATGAAGAGGGAGAGCTCATCCGGAAATTAGATCCTGAAAAATCGAAAGGGATGAATATCGAAAAAATCGAGCTGGAAGAGAAGAAGTTCCGCTGGATGCTCAATGAAAGCGCCATGGCAACGGAAAAGCTTGCGGAAGGGATTCGTAAGTTCGCTGCTGACGACGAGAAGCTCGAAAAAATGGTTGTCGAGAGATATTTCTAGGGCTGAGCAAAAAAGAAAAACACAGAGAAACCAGAGAAGCAGAGAAAAAAGAGAAATTATTTCTTTATACTCACCTGAAACCTAGAATTTTACTTGCTAAACTTAACATTTTCCATAGGGTTTAGTAAGTAAAATTCAGAATAAATCGGGGTCAGTATTAGAATCAAGCAAAGGAAGAGCGCGGGGAAGTGTTGAAATAATAAAAAGTAAAGCGCATACTAAGGGCTCGTGCAAAAATAAGTTGTGCGTTTCTGGTGACTCAGCGCTTCAGATGCGAGGCGCAAATTCGCAGACAACTTATTAGTTTTCAAGAATTTGCAACAAAGCAGATGAAGAT
>JAAKFP010000402.1 GCA_011065005.1 Chlamydiota bacterium
TAGATCATTTTCAACTGCATTTTCTAGGAGTATTTGAGGTAGTGATGTTTGGACTTGCAAAACAGCTTTTTATTGAAAGAGGGGGACGGAAATCCTGGAAAGAACGTCGACCCTGTCGATGGCCAATATTGTCGAAGGCGTTGAAAGCAGGATGCTTTTCCTATGTCGATTATGCATTTGCTGAAATGTTTCTCGAAAATATTTCGAATGTCGACGAACGTACAGCGGCTTTTCTTTGTCATCTCTCACGTTCCTCTCGGGAAGGGCATCTTTGTATAAAAATTGAAGAAAATAAAATCACTCCTTCTCCTCGGGAGATGTGGTTTTCCGAAAATGTTGAAGAAGGGGAGATCAACGAGCTGCGGACACTTGCAGAAAACCTTTCCAAAGGTGTATCAGCGCTTCCGGAACAACTGCTCACAGACGTCAAGAAGGAAGCTTCTACGTTTCCGATTACACCCATTTGCCGCTATGGCAGTCTATATTATTTCCAAAAAAATTGGGTTTTAGAGTCTCTTTTTTTGGACCATTTTAAAAGACTCCTCACTTCCAAACCATCTCTAGACATCAATCTCGAGAAAGCACAGCAACAGATCGCATCCCTGCAGGGGATGAATCAATTAAATCAGCAACAAGCGTCGGCAATTCAGCAGGCTTTGACCCACAGTTTCAGTGTGATTACAGGAGGTCCTGGAACAGGAAAGACCTATACAGCAGGACATCTGATTAAACTGTTTTGGGAATCATTGGATGAAAAACAAAAAGAAAAATGTGTGATCGCCATAGCAGCTCCCACGGGAAAAGCCGCATCAAACCTACAGAGAAGCCTGCAGAGGGCAACAGCGGATATCGAAGATTATCCCCCCTTGCAAGCAAAGACATTGCACTCTTTGCTGGGTATTCGAAGATCCACACCCCTGCTGGATAAACCTCCTCCAAAACTTGTGGCTGATTTGATTCTTGTCGATGAATGTTCCATGATAGATGTGGGAATTATGGCTCAGCTTTTCGCTTCCGTGAAGAAAGGTGCAAGGCTCGTTCTTCTTGGTGATCCACATCAATTGCCTCCTGTAGAAGCGGGTTCTTTATTTTCGGACGCCGTCACTGTCCTTAAGCAAAACGACGATTATTCTGTGCATGTAACAGATCTTAAGACATGTCTACGTGTTGAATTGCAGGAAATGATCGATTTCGCTACCACCATCAACCAAGGGTTAGCATCGCAGGCTCTTGAGCTGTTAAATCAAAAGAAAGAGACCTCAGCCCTCAAGCGGCTTAGCTTTGACCTTGAAAAGGAAAATTGGCGCGCGCTTCAAGATCGCTTGTTAAGCCATGCCCAAACCTTATTTCCCTCACCAAGGGTTGTTTCTAACCATCCTGAAGAGATTCTGGAAGCTTATAATCAATTTCGATTGCTGTCCCCCCTGCGGAAAGGGCCCTTTGGTGTTGATGAAATGAATCAACGGCTGTTTCATAAAATGGTTCAGAAGGTCAGAAGAGAGGAATGGTTTGTATCTCCAATCATGGTTACGAGTAATGATTATAAGATGGAGCTATTCAATGGCGAGGTTGGGGTTTTGCTGCGAAGGCGTAGTCACGATCTTCAGATTAAAGAAGGGGACTATGCGATCTTTCCGGCAAATCAAGGGAATTCCATTCGAACAATTCCCGCGATTTTACTACCAAAATATGAATATGCTTATTGTCTCTCGGTGCATAAAAGCCAGGGAAGTGAATTTGATCGCGTGCTATTGCTCCTACCCGAAGGGTCGGAAGTTTTTGGGAGGGAAGTGCTGTATACCGCAGTTACCCGTGCACGCAAAAAACTGGAAGTGTGGGGCCCCGAAGATGTCCTCTCTCAAACCCTTTCCAAAACTTCATCCCGCACCTCCGGCATCACCGGACGGTTTTGTTGCAAAAATGAAAAGTTAACCACAGATACACACAGATGAACACAGATAAGATCACTATGTCTCTTATCTGTGTTCATCTGTGGTGCGCCAAGAAGCGTACTGTTTCTTGCTGGTGAAAGTCCAGTCAGGAAAGTGTGGACCACACACATTCTGTATCGAGCCTTGAGCCCTGGAGGTAACAAATGGG
>JAAKFP010000403.1 GCA_011065005.1 Chlamydiota bacterium
TTATGTTAAAAACACATCCTGAGTGTACCCAGAGGGTCTTTTTATGAATTAAAAAAATATTTCGCTTTATATAGCAATTTTAATTTTATGAAGTTTAGTGACTTACACAGATTTAACGCCCTACCACCGACCCCTTTTTCCACCGACCCCTTTTTCCGACCCCTTTTTCCATAGGTTTCATCGTTTGGCCTTTAGAACTACTACAACTCGGTAATTATCAGAGTGTTTTCCTACAGTGAGTATATTTACAATTCTGTAGCCACACTGATGAACAAGTTTTTCAAAACCCTCCGTATTGTAATAACAATTTACAACTTGATCTGTTCGATCTGGGAGCTCAACAAGTTGAGACAAAAGGCCTGGATAGTCAAAAGGCGCACGGAAAATAATTCCGTGTTCGAAGGAATCTTCTTTTACAGAATTCTGAGGTGATGAAGCAAGTCTTTTATTTGTTTCGTATTTATTACCCTGCGGGAGAGCATAACTGACTATAAGAGAACAATCTTGAGTCATGTTACGTTTTGCTTGGATAAGGAAGTCTGCTGCGTCGGATGGTTCTAATATTGATATCAATCTTAAAGCCATTTTCACTTGTTTTTGACATTTAAATTGACTAATATCGACTGTGTTTGAACAGAGAGCATTTGATAGGTGAAATTGGACCATGGGGGCACGAAGTGAAAAAACTTCCGAAATGGTTTCAGCAACATTTAGTGCACCAATGTTAATATCTGTTCCAATGCAACATCCCGGGTGGACTCCGCTTTCAAATCCAAAAAACAAAAGTCCTAGTAAATTTTCTCCATTCCAACACCCATATTCGTGAATAAGAGTTTTTTCGTCGATTAATGGAGTTGCTAATGTCCAAGCTCCAACAGCATCTTCTTGCGTAGCATTGAAAAGAAATTGAATAAGTGGGTTCTCTTGCAATTTTTCTGGTATTGGAATCGTATGGTTTTGTGGATGTCCATCAAAACTCAGAGGAATCAGAGGCTTTTGAGTAGACCATACTAATTCAGTGCCAGTCCGTATAAAATCTGCGGAAGAATATTCTGTGAGCAATCTTTCTTTAAGAAGAGGTCTAACTCGACGTGTAAATATTTCTAGAAAATTTTCATAGGGATCATTAGCGTTATATTTCGCAAGAGAAGATAAATTTAAAGAACTATCAGATACTAAGGTTTCCCATGACTGTTGAAGCTCAGACATTGCAATAGGTTTTCCCAGACCCATATGCTGAGAAACCGCAGCGCAGGTTAGATGTTCTGCTTTCTCCAAAGAAGTAAATTGGCTAAAACGCAAAAGCTCTTCTCTACCAATTTTAAGACTACTATAAAATGGGTGAACTAAAGTTTTGGATAGACTCCTCCTAAAAACTACGGAACCCAATCTTCTTGTTTTTAGATACTCAGGCGCATTTACGAGAGAGCTTGCTCTGCATGTTTGGATGCCCAAGTATCTGGCTATTGGGAGAGCAGATCTTAAAATAGGAATCATGGGTTTCCTTGTTTATTTTCGAGTTGCTCAACTTTATGCGTCAATCTGCTCAGTTCTCGAGACAATTGGGCATTTTGTTCACTAATCGCTTGCATCCATTCTTGTATCTTCTTCACTTTTGGAAGATTGAAGTGTTCAGGGCCTTTTCTAGAGAGCATCTCTAAAACACGAGGGTCTTGCAATCTTTCCATTGATTCAGTGTAAGCCTTTGTGCCTGGAGTCGGATATTCGGGGACGCCAACATAAGAATTAAAAAGGGATCTTTGAGAAGAAAAAAATCTCCTAAAAACAATACCCGTCTCATTGGTCAAAGCTCGTTGTAAAGAAATGGAACAACGGTTGATCAGAAAACCTGGTAAAATTGTCATAATAACCTCCTTGAAAGGATTTACAGTTGTAAATTTACTTTTAAAACACTTTATTTGTCAAGTCTTATAAGCTGAGTGTAGGAGCAAAATAGTGATGTCCTAATTTAAGGATAGGAAGTTCAATGGGGTCTGGGTCTTTTGCGTATTCCACTCAATCCGATCACCCATTCCAATTTAACCGATCACTCATTCCAATTTAAGCGATCACTCATTCCGATCTTACCGATCA
>JAAKFP010000404.1 GCA_011065005.1 Chlamydiota bacterium
GATGTTTTGGATAGCAAAATCCCACTGCATCGATCCGAAAAAAAACTCAGCCAAGCTGTTTTGCGTCTACTGAACATGACAAGGATCCAGGCTGAGCGGGTGTATACAACCATCGGACTTGAGCAGGAGTATTTCGTCATCGATAGAGCTCTACGCAACCTGCGTCCGGATCTAATGCTCGCAGGAAGAACTGTATTTGGAGCACCCTCTCCCAAGGGGCAGGAACTTCAAGATCACTACTTCGGTTCTGTAAAAGAACGAATACTTTGCTTCATGCACGATTTTGAGAGCGCCGCCTTGAAGTTGGGGATTCCCGTGAAAACCCGCCATAACGAAGTGGCTCCCTCGCAGTATGAGGTAGCTCCTGTTGTAGAAAGGGCGACTATGGGTATAGATCACAATATCCAATTAATGGAACTGATGCGCAAAATCGCAATAAGGCACGACCTTTCTGTTCTCTTACATGAAAAACCATTTCACGATCTCAACGGTTCCGGAAAACATTGCAATTGGTCTCTCGCGACAGATACAGGGATTAACTTGCTTGATCCTACAGATACGCCAGAAAATAATCTCCATTTCCTTGTTCTGATTACAGCGATCTTACACGCCGTTCACGAGAATGCGGCATTGCTTAGAGCTTCCATAGGGTCTGCCAGTAATGATTTTCGGCTTGGAGGCCATGAAGCGCCCCCAGCGATCATCTCTATCTACCTTGGAGAAGCTCTGGAGAATATGCTAGATAACATTGAGAAGCATGGTTTTCACAAAAGCGCTTCTAAGAGGAAAAAATATGACCTGGGAATTTTGGAATTACCTGACCTAACAAAAGATTATACAGACAGAAACCGTACCTCTCCTTTTGCATTTACGGGGAATAAGTTTGAATTCCGCGCTGTAGGGTCGTCGGCGAACCCGGCAATGCCCATAACAGTATTGAATGCAATCGTCGCTAAGAGTCTTAATCAAATGCTTGATGAAATAGAGAAAAAATTCAAAAAGGGCAAATCTAAGACGAAAGATGCCTTCATAGAAGTTGCCGTTCCAGTCATTCGAAAAAAACTTCGAGATTCAAAAAACATTAGATTTTCTGGCGATAACTATAGTCAGGAGTGGGTCAAGGAGGCAAAATCACGGAAACTTCCCAACATCGAAAAGTCCATTTATGCTTTCAAAGCTTTTACGGATAAGAATACCTTTGAAGTTTTTCAAGGGATTTTAACACCAGGGGAGTTGCAAAGTCGTTATGAGATTTTCGTAGAACACTATACCCACTCCATCAACATTGAAGTGAACCTGATGATTGAAATGTTTAAAACTCAAGTTTTACCCGTTGCAATCAGTCAACAAGGGATGATGGTGAATAGTATTTCTTCGTACAAGGACTTTACACAAGATCCAAAGGCATTGAAGGAACAAACAACGCACCTGACGAACTTCTCTCGAGTCATCGAAAAAGCGATGAGCCTATGCAATAAGCTCGAGCAGAATCAGCAAAATGCCGCTTCTTTGCCACTAGTGAAAAAAGCGGAATTTTTCTGCCAGAAGATTCTTCCCATGATGGAAGAGTTTCGTGGCGCTGTCGATGCGATAGAAACGATGGTAGATGATTCCCTTTGGCAGCTACCAAAATATCGTGAATTGCTATTTTTAACGTAACCGACAACATAAGGGCTCGTGCAAAAATAAGTTGTGCGTTTCTGGTGACTCAGCGCTTCAGATGCGAGGCGCAAATTCGCAGACAACTTGTTAGTTTTTAAGAATTTGCAACAAAGCAGATGAAGATGATGTGTTAGCAGAAATGCGGAAGTTATTTCTGCACGAGCCCTAACCACAGTAAACGATATTTCACCACAGAGACCACGGAGGGCACAGACTCGATTTTCACATTTGGATTCAGCCTGAAGGGCTGGCAGTGCAACAGCCCAGGGCAACGCCCTGGGAAAGGTTTGAAAGAGATCCAGCAGCCTGTAGAGGCTGTGAAAAAACTAGGGATCAGTCGATTTTTGAAAGATTTTTTCGTCAGATCGAAAAATTGAAAATCAGTTATACTCCTAAGAGTAGGTGATTTGAGATTTTCTCGAT
>JAAKFP010000405.1 GCA_011065005.1 Chlamydiota bacterium
ATTTTGTAGGGTCAATTTCAGGACTCCTGACCTCGAGGATTTTTGATGAGACCATTTTTCCAAAAACCAAAATCTTTGGTATCTTCTCTTGTGAGTGTGTTCTTGAGACCATCTGGGAAAAGACCGGCTTTTTTGGGATCACCCAAAATCTTTACTATTGAATTCCCCTTCTATGAGGTCAGGAGTTCTGAAATTGGTGCGAAAATAATAATTTTAAATCTTCCTTGAAATGGTTGTTTGTGCCATCCCACGTCTGAGACCCCTCGCAAGATCCCCGATCCAATTGGAATTGGAGGTCCTCGCATTTTCTCACAAGTTACGATCTGGAACGATATCCTCCACCCAATTGAAATGGGTTGTAGTTGTAGTGCAACATCAAAGCCCAGCTAGTTGAACATGTGCTGGGAATCGGGTTTGCGTACCAACCAAAAGGTATGAAATAACGTTTACTGGAATACAAGAAGGCGAGCTTGTCTGTAGACATAGCAACAAGAGTATCGTAATTTGTTGGTCGGTTTTGTTCAAAAGCAACCGTCCCGCTGTACTGGTCTGTACGGAGACTTGTCAGGTGTCGCACCATGCTACGTTCATCATCTTTCAACTTTTGAATATATTGTTCAGCACTATTTTTGTTAGAACCTGAGGCACTCGGGTCATCGAGAACGGTTCTATACTCCACAATAAGGGCACGCACTAAGTTGATAGCGCCGGCTGTCCATTCTGCAGAAAGTATTCCCGTAGTATAGTCGGCGTCTTGTCCGTTGCCGTCCTTTTCGGAATATCCAACCCCCCAGAATTCCCCATCAGGACCATAGAATCCGCCCCATTGTTTTGTTGTCTCCCAGGCTCGATAGGAGGCTCCGAAGCCATTCCACTCGTCAATAACTCGTTGTCCAAGGACAGTTATCGTCCAAGTTTGTACATCAACAGCTTTTGGAGAATATGTGGGAATCCATTCACTATCCGCATTTGGATTATTAGCAAATCCTCCTTGAAGAAATGTCCCTTGTTCTTTATCCCAGGCATAGTTCTTAAAAAACGACAACAATCCATCGGTATCATAATCGTTAGGTGTAGGTCCACCGTACAACATACTATCGATATCTTCAATCGCATTGCGGATCGATTTTTTCTGTACATAACTCAGCTCTGTTTCATGCTCTACTGAGAGCTTTAAGAGATCTTGAAAAATCCACAATCCAGCTAATGCAGAGGCATTATTTTCTACGGAGATCTCAAAAGGATTAACGCTTTCATCTCCAACATTACCCAGAGAACCTGTTGCAGCATAGTATATTCCTCCAAGCGGTGACTGAAGGCCTTGAAAAGCGTATAAAACGCTCAGTGCGTTCTGCATGGAGATAGATTCAAAGGGGACATAGTTTTTTTCTTCGATTTCAACATTTTTTATGTAATCTCCCTGCAAGGGTCCAATAAGAAAAGCCCAAGCGTTTTCTCCTGTAATAGGTTTCCAATCGGCCCAGCTAACTTTCCCTTTTTTATATTCCGGGTTATCCTTCGGCAGATTTTCTACACTGATATTCCTTTCATATTCCGTGCCCATAAAAGGATCTGTTGATAGCCATTGCCGTGCCACCATTCGAAAATAGAAAGCATTCTCCGGTTGAGAGATTTCGAGGCCATTGTACGTGAAAGTCCCATCATCTTTTGTTGTTGCACGGTTGATACCATAAGGCAGGTCATCTGAGCGATAATTTCCATCATGACCAAATAAGAGAAGAAGGTTTTGGTTTTCTATAAGATCTAAAAGCGATTCCATCTTACGAGAGGAGGAAAGTCCCTCTCTTGCGGCCAGAGCCAAAGCTATTTGCCAGGTAGATGCGTCATAGATATCTGTGCCATTATTCACATTGATCCTTTCATATTGCAATTCGCGGCCCGGAGAAGATTTAGATGGCGATAAAGTATAATCATCAGAATTGAAGACATCTGTTACGCGACAATCATTACCCAATTCGTCACAGACATATTCTCCCCAATAAGATGGGGTGCTATAATAACTAAGAGGTAAAAGCTTATTGTAAAGAGCTCCAGCCGTTCCGATA
>JAAKFP010000406.1 GCA_011065005.1 Chlamydiota bacterium
GAAATAAAAAAAACTGTTTTATAGGGGGAGTTGCAAAACTATGGCGCAATCGATTTTTAGTCGATTTTGCCGAGATTCGGTGTTTGCGTCAAACACCGGAGATTGGTGAAAGCGCCAAAAAGCGATCCGCCATAGTTTTGCAACTCCCTCTATAGTCTCCTTATATCCATTGTATGAATTTATTGTCATCGCCTTTAGGGATCGTATAAAAATAACCTTTACATTTCTAGCAATACAGCATCTTCATCTGCTGTGTTGCAAATCTTTGAAAACTAATAAGTTGACTGCAGATTTGCGTGTCTCAATCTTTGCTTTTTTGGAACGAACCTCAAAAATCCTTCTGACCACCCCACTAAGAGAAAAAAGATCGGCACATTCTGCCCCCCCATGTACACAGTGAGATAGGTCGCGCCCTGCATGATAAAAATAGCTAATAAAGTAAAAGCTAATGAGCGATCCAATACATTTGTTCTTGCGATTTTCCTTCCTGTATTTAATAGCCGAATTCCTGTGACCACAAAAATAGCGAGAAGAAATGCAACTGCCAACAATCCATGTTTCAAAGCTATCCACAAATAGTTGTTATCTACTGAAGAGTACCCTCGAACTTCGGGCATTCCATGCTCACCCCATCCCCACCAAGGCTTTTCAAAAACATATTGGATATATTTGCCTAGAAGTTCTATACGATAGATTGCAGAATCTGCGATTCTCGTCCCTTCAACCTCTCTGTTCAGTTCAGCATAATATAGATACCCCTGGTAGATAACGATTCCGATGGTTGCAAATACAATCATGCGAATCGTAAAGCTCAAGAAAAATCCTTTCCTGGAAAAGCCTATTCCGATAAACAATCCACCTAACATAAGACCCAGAAGAGGACCTCTAGAGAATGTTAATATTAATCCAACAAATAGCGTAAGTGAAAGCATATGTCCTTTTACCTTTGAAGGAAAAGAGAGAAAGGAAAAGTTTTTTTTCCAAAATCCGTTTTTTGTTAACCAATAGTTCAAGAAAATGCTTGTCGAAATCATCGTACCAAAAAGAATGGGGTGAATAAAAGATCCCCTAATTCGGACCCACCCAAAACGATAACTTGGGTTTGGTAGTTCAAACGCCGCAGCTGGAAAGAACATCGAAAAGAAACGATTATGCGTGTTAACGACAAATCTCCATTCATAGACACAGATGATTATAGTAACGATGGTACATATGACAATTATTTTAGCTGCCTTTTCAGAAAAACCGTATGGGTGAACAAACCATTTTGCCAGAAAATAGGGTAAGAAAACGCCGAGCAAACTTGACCAAAGTACACTTACCCAAAGACTCCCGATCAATGATGGTTCCTCATCAACTCCGACGATATACTCAGAACAAACTCTGACAACCACATAAGCGATCACAAAAAAATCAAGGACCGGTAAGCCTTTTCTTAAACGAAAAATTGACCTTGAAGGAACAAATAAGGCCGCAATTAAGGCCGCAATAAAAATGGGAAGTATTGCGGATTGAGCAAAGCTGAAATCGGGCAATCCTTTTATTTTTGCTTCAAAAATTTGCGGCAGCATGATCAAAACAGGCAAATATATGCAAATGAATGCAAGTGCTACCGCTTTAGTTTTGCCACTTTGGTGAATTGTCGCAGTAAAGCGATATTCAAGAAATAAGACGGCAATTACACCGGGCAATAAGACGATATAAGAAAGCATTGGTATAGCTCAAAAACCGATTCTTCAATTTGTTTCGGTATACATGCAACTTACTTTTGAGTCACTATAAAAAACGTTAGGATGAAGTAGCCTCTTGAATGAGGGACGCTATGCTATTACCCCATGCTTCCCAGGTGAGAAACGTCTGTGCTCTTTTTTGCGCAGCCAGACTCATTTCGCGATACATTTCGGGATCATTCCACAATTCTACGACAGCCCTAGTGCTCTGTCAATCTTTAATCCGTGGGTAGATTGACTTCAGTTTTCTCCGAGCATCATTTATAGTGAATTGCCAATCCACACCTTTTTGCTTTGTGTTTGTTGCAGTTGCCCAAGCCTC
>JAAKFP010000407.1 GCA_011065005.1 Chlamydiota bacterium
ACAGCATCTTCATCTGCTACGTTGCAAATCCTTGAAAACTAAGAAGTTGGCTGCGGATTTGCGCCTTGCAGCTGAAGCGCTGTGTCACCAGAAATGTACAACTTATTTTTGCCCAGCTCCTAACAATAAAAGGAAACGATAAAAATGACCGGAAGAAATGACCCCTGCTGGTGTGGCAGCGGAAAAAAATGGAAAAAGTGCCACTATCCAAACCAAAGCGCAGCCAAAAAACAAAAAACATCTAACCTCAAAGAAGAATATCTAAAAAAGCATCAAATTATTATTAAGGACGACAAACAAATCGACGGTATTCGAAAGTCCTGTCATCTTGCTACGCAGATCTTAAATGAAACATGCAAAATCGTAAAAGAGGGTGTCACAACTCTTGAATTAAATGACTTTGCACACAAGCTCCACGAGGAAGCCGGCGCCATCCCCGCCCCTCTCCATTATGGCAATCCACCTTTCCCGAAAAGCATCTGTACCTCCATCAATGAGGTTATCTGTCATGGCATACCCGGCAAATATGCCCTCAAACAGGGAGACATTATCAACATTGATGTTACGTGCATTTTGAATGGCTTTTACGGCGATTGCAGCCGAATGATCACCATCGGCAAAGTAAATCCCGAAAGTCAACTGGTCGTCGACGTCTCCTATGAAAGCCTGATGCGCTCTATTGCCATTCTAAAACCCGGTATTTTCATCTCAGAAATCGGAAACACCATAGAATCCTACGCAACCTCACTAGGCTGCTCTGTCGTCAATCAATTTGTTGGTCATGGTGTAGGCGTAAAGTTCCACGAAGGGCCTCAAATCCCTCATTGTCGCAATTCCATCCATATCCCTCTTCAACCAGGAATGACATTCACCATCGAACCGATGATCAACGGTGGCGTCCGCGAAGCCGTCATCGACCCAAAGGATCAATGGACCGCCCGAACAAAGGACGGGAGACCCAGCGGACAATGGGAACATACTCTGCTGATCACAGATGATGGCTACGAGATCCTCACCCCCTGGGAGAGATGAAATCCAAAGATTGCGGGCTATGCCAAAACAGAGCAATAAATTTGGGAGTACGGGGACAAGTCCCCGTACTCCCAAACTCTTCGCGATCTTCACGTAAAATTCCTGCAATATTATAGTGAATATTAGATTGACATTTAATATATTATTTATTAATAAAAACAAAAGGTTTAATTATCATGAATAATGCCGGTTTCTCTATTAGCCCCTCTGATTTTGATTGGGAATTTTATGCTGCCAACTTTGGCAAAGAATCGAAACAGCCCCCCTTAATACCCGGCAAAGTGTCAAAACTAGCAAAGACCATCACAAAAAAAAGGAACCCTGTTAAGGTTTCTTGCAATAACTGCTTAAAACGTCACTTCAAATGCTCCGAAAGGAAACCGTGCCCTAAATGTAAAAAACTTGGAATTGAATGCATCGTTCGTTCTTCCCGCAACAAGTCAAAGAAAAGTCCGCTCCCAGCGCAAACACCGTCCCCCGCCCCTTTTGAAGAGCCAACCACATTACCAGCGAGTCCTCCATGTGTCAGAAGGTAGAAGCACCTATCTCGTCATGTGGGAAGCTGATGTAGAAGAACGTATCATTAATATCGTCTCAATGGGGTCCCATGAAAATTTCAACTTCAAACGCAAGCATAATAAAAATGATGCAATAGAAAAATCTGTGGTTGCTCGAAAGTATGACAAAAATTATCAGGAGAATGTTGAAATCAATGAAAGGCGTGGAAAACTTGAATATCAGTAAAGTAGGGACAAAGAGAATAGATTCAAGCGGCTTTGTTGCGTAATTCACCACTGAGAACAGTGAGATCACTGTTCTCGGTGGTGAATTGTGCAACAACGTCGATTCAAGCCGTAATAGAAAAAAATAATTTCCGATCCATTTCCTAAGGGCTCGTGCAAAAATAAGTTGTGCGTTTCTGGTGACTCAGCGCTTCAGATGCGAGGCGCAAATTCGCAGACAACTTATTAGTTTTCAAGAATTTGCAACAAAGCAGATGAAGATGATG
>JAAKFP010000408.1 GCA_011065005.1 Chlamydiota bacterium
GCTGATGATAATATGTCAACTCAGTAGGCCCTGCGACATAGGCTAGAGTCGGAAAAAGAGTACTCTGCAACAGAGGCCTGGCTGCCGCATTGGTACTAAAACGTTCGGGCTCACTTTCGACAATAATGAGCAGCTCTTCTTTCGAAAACTTTTCCCGCCCTACATGAAATCCATCTCCATCTCTATGGATCTTGCAACGAAACTTCCCTTCCATTTTGAGAAAAAGATTCGTCCCTTCACTGACATCCAGGGCACCTTTTCCTCCCGCTTCCACAAACTTCTGCGTTGTATTCTGCAGAACCTTCATAATCTCATCGCATTCGGAAATCTCCTTCTGGAAAAACGAACTAGCTAAATTTCGCAAGATATAAGGCTCGACAAATACTAAGCCCGTGCCAGAAAAAAGTCGCACCATGATGTGGACCATCATCTTCGTATAGGATGTTTCTCCGGAAAGATCCTTGATTAAATCCGGAAGTTCTACAGCTTCAAGAAACTCATTAATCACCTTGAAATGTTTAGTGGTCAGGAAAAGTTCTTCAACAAACCGTCCATCTTTTGGGAGGGACAAATGGAACTTGCTCAAATTCCCCAAAGTATCCAAAAGATAGGTGTGGTCAATCTCACCAACATCATGATCCTCTGTCGCCAGCCAAAAGATCGGCACCGCATTGGCCTCTCGCGCCAGCAACAAGCAAGCAATTCCTTTCAAAATGGTATAGGCCGGCCCACTCATGAACCCCAGCTGCTGCCCTGTAAAGACACAGTACGTATTGTCATTCTGCAGCTCTTGGATCTTTTGGAAAGCAACAGCGTCATTCCCAATGGATTGATTATAGGTAAGCAGAAGATCTGAAATCTCTTTCCTCCAATACTTACGACCAGCTAACTGATCCTCAGCTTTTTTCATCCCTTCAGGGTCGTGCGGAGGAATCTCTAAAAAGGAGGAAAGCCCTGTTTCGTGATAGATTTTTGGGGTTTTTCTAGAAATGATCTTCACTCCGCCGACACCTGCTTCTGATATTGATGATACCGAATCTCTCTTCCTTTATCTCTCCAAAGCCGATCAAAGTAGGAGGTTCCATAATCTTCGAGGTCGGTTCTATAAAAGGGGTCTTGGTGTAAAGATTTCAATCCGTCCAACTTACTAAACACATCGATCACCTCTGATGAGTAGTTAACATCATCCGTCACGACTGTCACCGCCCCCTCCACTTTAAGAATACGATACAACTCCTCAACAAAAGAGAGCTTTATAATACGATGCTTTGCATGCCTTTTCTTTGGCCAAGGGTCGGGGAAATTGATGTAAATCTCGTGAACACTCGCCTCCGGAAAATAGTGCGAAGTAACGCTATGCCCTTCGGCAGAAATAACGAATAAGTTATTTAATCGTAAATTTTTCACCTTCGACCAGATTTTCCGCACTCGCTCAAAGCGCTTCTCCACCGCCACCCAATTACTCTTCGGATTTGCCGCCGCTTTTTCTGCGATCCAAGTTCCATTTCCACTGCAATATTCTACACAGATAGGCTGATCATTACCAAAAATGTCTGGATGATTCCAACCTGGAAACCGAAAAGCTGTGTGATCATTGTAATGCTCCGGAACATACCAAACGCGATCCTGTACGAGAACGCGCCTCTCCTCCCAGGAAAACGGGTATTTTAAGTTCTTAGGTTTCATAAATTCTCAACTCGTAAGCGTTCTGACCCCTACATAATAACCGCGAAGATCGCGAAGAATGCGAAGGACACGCGAAGAATTTTTACATTTCATAAAAAAACTTCGTGTTTTCTTCGCTTCCTTCGTGATCTTCGCGGTTAATAGATAGAGGTGAACGGTTACCTTAACCCTCATTTGCATTAGAAATCAACATTCAGATATGATATTACCCTCTAAGGAACCGTGCAAAAACAACTTGCACATTTCTGATATCACAGCATCTTCATCTGCTACGTTGCAAATCCTTGAAAACTAAGAAGTTGGCTGCGGATTTGCGCCTTGCAGCTGAAGCGCTGT
>JAAKFP010000041.1 GCA_011065005.1 Chlamydiota bacterium
CCAGTTACTGACCGTCCCGAACTCGTTCTATGGAGTCTCTGGAGTCGGAACCGTCAAGATATCCCTCAAGGAGTTTGGTCTCATGAAACGGCTCTTGATATTCATGAGCTTTCCGATGTGATGCCTGCCAAGATGCATATGACAGTCCCTCCCAATTTTCGGAGGCGCATTGAAATTCCTAAGGTAATTTTTCTACATCACGGTAGGCTAGAAAATTCTGATGTTGAAGAGAGGCAGGGTTATAAAGTCACCACTCCTCTCAAAACAATAATGGACAGCATTATTGTCGAAACCATTGCAGACAACCTTATCACCCAAGCAATACATCAAGCTCTAGAGCGAGGACTTGTGCTGGAAAATGAACTTAAGGCTATTAAGAGCACCGACCCCAATGCCTATAAAAAATTTGCGAGATTGCTCAATGACAACAACATTTAAAACGCCTACAGATTTTCGAAAAAGTTTGGAAGCTCGCTTAAAAAGCATTGCCAATAAGACCGATCAGGACTTGCAAAGGGTTAGACGAAAAGTGGCCTTTGATCGGAATGGGAACCTTTGTATAAGGCTCTTGCTAATGAATGTGGAGTAAAACAGACGATGCCTCAAGCATTTAATGAGTTGAATAAATTTTTCCTGAATTATGTAGCCTCATAAAAGGTAGATGCCAGTGAAGACTCAAGAGAATAAAAGATTTGTTAAGGAAGATTTTACTGAAAGTTCTTTCACAAATACGACTTTTTCGGACTGTGTATTTGAAAACTGTATCTTTCAAGAGAGTGACTTTCGAAATACGCACTTTTCTGATTGTACTTTTAGGAGCAGTAACCTGCATTTGGTAAAATTGGATGGTTGCCGCTTCCAAGATGTCTTTTTCGAGGAGAGTAAAATTGTTGGTGGAGAGTTTTATAAATGTGATGACAGATTTTTCTCTCTCAAATTCAAGAACAGCATTTTGATGGGATGTAACTTTTCAGACTTGAAAATGAAACGGACGAGTTTTTTAGGAAGTAAGGTTAAGGAATGTTATTTCAGTGATACCTTCTTAGTGGAAGCTGATTTTCGAGAAACTGACTTACAGGGTAGCATTTTTCATCATACCAATTTATCCAAAGCGGACTTTAGAGATGCAAAAAATTATTCGATTAACCCCCAGTCAAATACTTTAAAAAAGGCACGCTTTTCAATACCAGAGGCTCTTTCCCTTTTGAATTTTTTTGATATTCAAATTTCTTGATTCTTGAGTCTAAAAAGCACATGTGGTCGCAAGGGATGGCCCTCGGGAAGCTTGGAGTGGTCAAAATCATCTTGTGGGTCATGTGTCATACCCAGCTTTTTCATCAGCTTTATTGAGCGAAGATTCTTTATCGTGGTGAATGAAACAAGCTCCTCAAGCTTCAGTTCTTTGAAAGCATATTCTATGACTTTCGAGGCAGCTTCAAAGGCATGTCCTTTCCCCTGGTGTTCAAGGGTAAGTCTCCAGCCTATCTCAATACAAGGAGTAAAGGGGGCGGTGAAGTCCTGGTAATGCAGGCCAACAAAGCCGATAAATGAGGCGCCACCTTTAACCTCGACGGCCCACAATCCATAGTCTTTTTCTTTCAGCTCTTTTTGAATTTTATCTGCCAGTGAATTGCTTTCTTCCTCGGAAAGCGCTGAAGGGAAAAACTCCATCACTCTTTTGTCGGCGTTCATTTTTGCGAACTCAGAAAGGTCTTCCTGTTTCCACAGTCGTAAAATTAGCCGCTCTGTTTTGAGTGTTAATGCTGGCATGTGTTACCTTTTGATATGTGCTAGCTGCTTGTTAGTTATTTTTGCTAATTCTTTGAGTTTAGATTGATTTCTGCCTGAATTCGACTTGAGCTGGTGTGATAAAATTACCCTTTTAAACATCTTGCTTTATTTTTTAAACATATTCTCTGCTGTGACAAAATCCTCTTTGGTGTCAATTTCCGTCCATTTTAACCCAGAAATATCCAAAGCATAAAATGGAATATTTTTTTTTATTAGTCTTTCGTAAGCACCTTCGTAATACTCTTGATGGTTTTGCCTGTCCTTCATCATTATTTTTAGTTCTGCAAACAAAAGACTCGCTGTCTCGCTATTAATTTTTTCAATACCTATTGATTCACCTACGGCGTCTTTAGGGTTAACTGTTTTGCTGGCATTAAGCACTCTGTTTTTGCCGTCAATAATTACTTTGATTTCTTCTGCATCAAGATTAATGTTTTTATCAATGCATAAACAATTTTCATGTTCGCATTCAATAAGATTTTCAAGTATCTCCTTATCAAATACCACGTCGGCATCGAACTTAACAAAAGCTGAGTCCTTAATCAAATCTTTTGCTAACATTAAAGAGAACCCGGTATTTGTCTCGGCGTATTTATCATTTGTTACAAAATGGGAATTTAAATCTGGGAATCTTGTTTTCACAAAATCTTTTATCTGTTTTTGTAAATACCCAAGCACAAATACAACCTCACTGATGCCGCAATCCTGAATATGAGATATCATCATCTCAAGAATCGTATTACCTCCAACTTTTAACAGACTCTTGGGGCTGTTATTTATTAATGGTCTGATTCTAGACCCAACTCCCGCTGCCAGTATGATAGCTTTCATTTTTATTTTTTGTTCGATTATTTTCATCGTTTCAACTGTTTCTTAAGATTGTTTTTAAACAGAGATTCACCTTCTGACATCGACTATTTTTTATTTGTGACTACCTGATTGCGGCCTATCTGGCACCCTCGCTGCCAGCCACGAGCAAGACCATGAAAAAGTTGACTGATCGCAAAAACCCATAGCATTGGAGTGAGTATATCGATAATCAAGGCAAGAGATAGCATAAAGACAAAAACACCCTCATCAAAGGAAAAAATCTTTTTTTGCTCACCCATAAACCAGCAGAAGTTTGCCAAAACACCATGCCCAAGTCCAGCAGTCTCTTTCTTTTTAACGCGCGACGCTTCCTTGGATAATTTTTCCAAATATCCGCTGTCTCTGGACATCTCAGTGTAAATGGTGACATATTTAACGTATCCACGGAGGGAGTAGAAAGCAACACCGGTAAAAGCTAAAAATACAGGCAGTACGCTTTGAGTTTGAGTGTAGGCTGCATAACCCACTGAACCAAACCAAATGATAACCTGTATCTGATCGGTCAACTTGTCAAAAAAACCTCCCAAGGGTGAGGAGGTTTTTCTATATCGGGCCATTTGCCCATCCATACAGTCAAGTATATGACTCCAATGAATTAAAATTGCTGCAATAATAAAATTTACAGTCCCACCGGCAACAATAAATAGAGCTGATATGATTGCAGTGATAAAAGAAATCAGCGTAATCAGGTTTGGATTTATCCACTGAATATCTACTACTAAGTAATTAACTGCAATGGCCAATGGTGACGTTACAAAAGAAGACCACCACTCATCATCTTTATTTTTCGTTGCCCATAGACAGGTTAGTTTTTCATTCATGTTTTTTCTGCTGATATCGAAGAATCATTCTTTAAATTTTCTTCCACATGGGTGAACGTTGAGTGTTAATCGATTGATGATAATTCTTTTTATTTCAACCGTCCAAGAAAAGCGCATGCACATTTTCTTTTTTATCAGTCTGTGGGGAGAAAGCAGCTAAGAGGATCTCAGTTGAGCACCTGGTTTTCTCTATTTTAGCTGGCTCCTGCAGGGGATCGTGGCGAGATTTTTTTTCAATAGAGTTCTCTGTTTGCAAAATCTCTCGTAGGGAGTCTAAAAAAAACTGAATTTCAGCAAAAGTTAATTCACCAATATTCCCAACCTGAAACACTCTGTTCTTGAAACTCCCCTTTCCTTCATAGATAATAATGGATTTTTCACGTAATTTCTGACGCAAAATATCCACATCAATATGGGACGGGATGTTAACTGTTGTTAAAACAGAACACATATCCTCCTGATCAATCAGGAAATTAAGGCCTAAATTCAACATTCCTTGTCTCAAAAGATTTGCTTTACGTTTAATGTCAGCATGGCGATTAGAAACCCCTTCATTCAGGATATTAATTAGCGCCTGCTCCAAGGCATAAAACAAAGGAACCGCAGGCGTATTTGGAGTCTGTGAAAAGGTTTCTATAAAATGATAAAATCTGTACAAGTTCAGATAGGTAGTTTTACCAGGAAGATTTTTTAATCTGTTAAATTCTTCTGTTTTTCCAACCACAAACGACAACCCGGGATATGAACCAATTGCCTTTGAACTTGAACTTGAACAATATGCGATGTGACATTTTTCCATATCAATAACTTCTGCGCCTGCACTACTCACACAGTCTACAATAAACACCGAATCGTTTGCTTTTGATAATGCACCGACTTTTTCTATAGGATTCAGCATTCCCGAGCTTGTCTCATGATGAACCATAGCAACGATATCAATCTCGTGTTCTTTCAGATAGACCTCTATTCTTTCTAAATCCAATCTTTCTCCCCAGGCAAATTCCAGTAGAAAAGTATTTTTATTATGGACCTTAGAAATGTTGAACAGTCGTTTGCCAAACTCACCATTGGATAAAATAAGAATATTTTTATTCCCAACTACTGAAGAAAGTATTGATTCATTCGCTGCAGTCCCGGAACCAGTAATCACTACAGCCCGGTAATCAGCTGTTTTTTTTATCTCAAAGAGGTTCAGTAATTTATTCTCAACACTTTGCAGTAAACAGTTAAAATCGAACTCTCGATGACAAATGTCGTCTTTACAAATGGCCATTCGTACGTTTTTTGCCACATTTACTGGGCCAGGTGTAAATAACAAATATTTGTTCATCTCCACGTTCTACCTCGCAAAGCACACGCTCGATTGTTACTTCTCTTGAATGAGCTGCTCACCACAGTCCTCAACGTAAGTGTTTCATTAATATTTGCTCTTTTCATGTTTTCTCACTGCATCCTTTTTGTGTAATCTTACTATTCGTCATCTTGCCGCGCTTTAAGACAACAAAGCGCCATTGCGCTTAGACGCTATGGTTGTGTGACAGCAAGGCTGTTTTACGATGCCTTCAGACCGTTGCCATGTTCGCGTCCTTGAGAAGCGGCGGCACTCGGCCTTTGACTTGTCACCCAGTCGTCGATTTCCTTACGGTTAAAACGCCATTGAAACTCAATCTTAGAAGTGGGAATTTTACCTTGCTGTACCATTCGATAGAGATTAGTTCGACTAAGCTTCAAGTACTTGCTCAACTCATCAAGAGTGAGCCACATGTTAGTTTCCGTAATCATCTTTTTTAAGAAGGATTAGAAGTTACGCCCAACTCTGAATGACAGCGATTAACAATATAGAGGAAATTGAGAATCAAAGCAAGAATTAATAAAGGGGTCAATAAAGGGGTCAGGTCGGACATTCGGACATTGGCAATGGTGAATAAGATAGATTCTACGCTGCAATATTAATGTCCTGACACGACTTACAACATGGTGATAAGGTTCCGTTCACAACAACAGCTGGAGCTCTTTTTACACCATATTTTCTAGCACGTTTTGCAATTAAGGGATCATAAAGGTCTTGAACTGTTACCTCACATGATTCACAGACTTTTTCCTTGATGTGCTCAATTGTCTCTTCACAAAGAGGACAGCCGGCACTGAAAATTTCAATTTTATTCATTTTTTTTCTCCTTTTTTTGGCAACAACCTTCACATGGTTGCAGTAATTTCTTAGTCATTTTTTTTACGTAGAATATATTTACGATGCTTGCAACAACCAAGGATAAAATTCCCGCAAACATCAGGGGATCGTTGGGATAAATGATCTTGGCAATTATGACCAATGTTCCACCAATTAGGGCCAGAAGAAATGGAAGAAGTCGATTGTGAAAGCGATAGTCCCGCCATAATAAAAAGCTTGCAAATCCAATAAGGCCAATGAGTAAAAAGATTAGATAAAGGCTATAATTGAAAAATCCAACACCAAGGGCAGAGAGCAATGCGGTGTATGCTGGCCAGCACAAAGGACAACTGATGATTGGGATAAGAGCTAAAATACTTGCTCCACTGCTTGATACAATCCCAATTAGCGGTCGTTTTTTTCGTTTGAGGAATACCTCTCGAATGGCCGTTCGAATTTGATTAATTGAGGGAACACGAGACATGTTCCCATGTTCGTCAAGGTATATGCTGCAGGAATTTCCTTCCTCATTTACCTCACTTTTGCCTATGGGATTCTCATCAATTAGAATCGTGGGGGAACCATAACGCTGAACATAAGCCGGCGCTGAATTTTGAGTTCTTTCCCATTCTGTCCATTTATTATCCACAGATAAATTTACAAGCGCTTTTTTCAGATTAGCTCTTGCCTTATCCACATTTGGACAATCGGCATCATAGATGAGTTCAATCTTTGTCATTTTTGTTTCCTCCATATAAAAACTTTAGTATGGGGCACTTTCCATCAACACCTCCCTCATCACATTTCCTTCGTAGACTTTTAAGAGCATCACTTATCTCTTGTAATTGTTTGATCTTCTCATCAACTTCCATTAGTTTATGGTCGATCTCACCCTTTACCTGTTGACACTGCTTTTTTGTTACCAGTGTTATCGACAACAATTCCTTGATCTCTTTGAGTGTGAAGCCAAGCTTCTGAGCATTTTTGATGAATTGAATTCGATGGATAGTCTCTTCTGGATATTTACGATATCCAGATTCCATTCTCATTGGTTCAGGTATGAGTCTTTTTTTCTCATAGAATCTAAGTGTTTCAACGTTGACACCTGCTTTTTTAGCGATCTGACCGGTCAAAAATGTTCGTTCCATATTCCCCCCTTTTTCTACTTATATTATACACCTTGTACTTAAGTACAGAGTCAAGAAAAAAATCAATATTTATTACGTAAGTTTGTAACGTCTGAACATCCCGATCATTTGTAAGTTCTTTGAAGGGATGGCAAAGAAAAATACTTGATTGCTTGTAAACTCATGTCTTTGTGAAAGGGGACGTTGGTGCATTGTGCATAACTCCTGAACTACGTCGGTAAAAGTGCTACTCTCCCTTGGATCACTTGAAGTGAATGTGGGGATTAGCTGTGCTTAGACGAAAACGACTTTTCAACCAGGGTTCCCGCATCATGTGATGCTGCGAGGAAACGGTGGCCAGCCAATTTTTCTTGAAGACTCAGATCGCGTTCGGCTGTGTCTAATACAGTACGCAATCGAAATGCATGACATAATAGTCCACGGATTTTGCCTTATGCACAATCATATCCATTGCTAACCTTATAAACGTTAGTGTACTTAACGTTGGTAATGTTATCAATAATTTTTAGAGGGAGTTGCAAAACTATGGCGGATCGCTTTTTGGTGATTTTGCCATAGTTTTGCAACTCCCTCTTTATTGAAACCCAAACTCCAAACTTTTTTAGGGGTCCAAACTTTCCCTGTTTTTTACGAGTCTTAATTTCAAATTTATAAAATCTTAACATTTCGATGTTAGAATGTTAGGCATAGATTGAAGATGAAATGGATTCTTCAACAATTTAGGGCATCGAGAAAGGCCGGTGTTCAACTAGAAAGAAGCTGCGACCTCATGTTTATGTGAGAAGTTGCTAACTAATTTAATGTGAGGAAAATAATATGGAATCAACATCTTCTAACTTTATATCCAATGAGCATGTGATGCCAAAATATAAAGATGTTGTGGCTGAAAAGTTTTATAGGTTTGCGTTTGACCATCCTAAACAAGCAAAAATTTGTATAATAGCTACAGCCATTTTATTTTCTCCAATAGTAGCACCAACGTTAGCTATAGCTTCTCTTTCCTGCTGGGTAATTGGGGTTAGCAGCGGTTATTCTCTATCCGAATCCGCAAAAAAAGTCGCCTCACTCTTTCTTGTTATTTTCGATTTTCTCGTTCCCGCTAAATTTGACATGAAACAAAAAAGTTTCGTTGATGGAGACGTTGGCCCTAATAAAATGGCTAAAATTAGTTATGAAGGCGATTTGCCTGTCCTCACCTTAGAAAAAAAGCATGATTCTCAAGAAGATTATCATTACAATGTTGGTTATGATCAGGGGTTTTTGCTTGCCGGCCCCATGCAAAAACTTTTACATAAGTGGCTGGATTCTCTTCTTTGGCTTGTAATTCCCGCCCCTAAAAAAGTTCCTGAATTAATCGAACACTTAAAGAAAAAAATACCAGAAGAGTATATCAAAGAATTGGAAGGAATGGCTGCCGGATTCAACAAAAAAATGGAAGAGAGCCATTCATCTTGCAGAGTTACACTTGATAAACTTCTACTTCTACAGCTAGTCCCGGATGTCCTCCATTCAAGGGCCGGAAATCTTGAGAAGCTTTTGAAAAAAGAGCCCGTAAGGAGCAGGTTTGTAGAAACTTTTCTCCCGGGACCTGCTTGCACGACAGTTTTAGAAAAAGATGAAGAAGGTGTTGTGTTTGGCCGCAATATGGATTGGCCGACACTTGGGGTTGCGGGCACATATTCTATCATGATCAGAAGAAAATATGGAGATAAGACAATTTTAGAAATTGGCACTCCTGGTCTTGTTGGAACAGTCACCGGCATGACTAGCAAAGGTTTTGCTTTGTCGATGAATGTAGCTGAAGGGAAAACCCAAAATATTGACGGCCTGCCGACAAGCATTTTTAATCGAAGGTGTATAGAAAAATGTTCTACGGTAGGTGAAGTTGAAGATTTTATCAAAGGCAACCCGACTCTTGGACCATTTCATCTTACTGTAGCAACAAAGGATGAAGGGCGAGTTTTTGATCTTTATCAAGGGCAAGATAACGCGCTCTATAGCCGCTCTTTATCAGATAAGAAAAGTGAACCTGTTGTAACCACAAACTGTCGTTATAATGAAACGGGAATGTCTAAACACCATGCCCACAGCAAACAAAGAGAGTACAATATAGCTGCATTCTACAGCTCGAAAGAGGCACAAGAAATGCAAGCCTCAGAAAGGGTGCAAAAAGCATTAGCGCTTCCGGTTGTCAACAATTTGGAGACAACGCATCATGTTATCATGTTACCCGGTCAAAATAAAATGTCTCTAGCCATAAACAATGGTTATGCCGGTCGTGATGAAAGACATGAGATTAGTGTTGAGAGTGAGGGGTTCTCGTACTAGTGGTATTTGGTATTTGGTCAGACCTCCAATTCCAATTTGAAAGAGCTAATGAAAGGGGCTGAAAGGGGGTGGAGCTGCGATATATATGAGCAACAGAGAATCGCACATCGCAGCTCCGGCCCCTTTTCCCGGCCCCTTTTCCCGGCCCCTTTTCCTTCCCAGGCATATTATTTTGAAGTTGGTTTCCTGGGTTGAAGATGTAGGTGAGCGGGGAGTGCTTGAAGTTAGAAAAGCTGTGGGATACCATGATGAGCCGTTGAAGGGGAAGAGGGTGGGACAGCGATCGATAAGGTTGATCAAAAAATACCGCGCCATTTACGAGGTTGTTGATTCTCAAAAAATTGTTTTTGTAAAGGTTGTGGAGGTAAATAAGCATGAATATTAAGCGTAATATAAACGAAAAAACAATAGCTAGTCTGGAAGCTCTTGCAGGGGAGAGGTTGTCGCTTGGAGGATTATTAAAATCTATTCGACAGGGGGAAGAAATGACACAACCCGAATTCTCTTCTCTTCTAGGCGTTTCAAAACAGTATTTATGTGACATTGAAAAAGGGCGTAGATTTATCAGTCCTAAGCAGGCCGTCCTTTATGCCAAGAAACTAGGGTATGGTGAGGAACAGTTTGTCAGACTATGCTTACAGGATATAATTAACCGAGATGGATTGAGCTGCATTGTTTCTGTCAAGGCAGCATGATCGCTCGACTGTAAGAGTTATGGAAGGAAACACAAGTCTATGAGTGATGCAGAGGAAAAGATGGAATTGATCAAAAGGTTTAAAGTTTGGGGAGTAGGGAGCTTGTGTTTAGGACCAAGATCCGAAAAAAGGGCAGAAATTCAACCCGACATTTACTGACAGCCTCGAAGGACTGCAGGAGCTCGCGTAGCATCTTGCAGTCCTTCAGACTGCGATATTTTGGTGATTCATACCCAGGGCGTTGCCACTGGGCTGTTGCACTTTTAGCCCTTCAGGCTAATAAACCTAAAAAACGCAGTTGAAAACGATCTCTAAGCACAATCTTTTGGCCCACAACCGCTTACAATGGAGGGCCCCTTCACCGTATGGGGGTGCACGGTAATCTAGTTGTAAGTGGATGCCCCTTTATTCTCATGCTGCAACCTGCTCAGCTCCTTTGATTGACCAATGCATCTCCGAATGTTCCAGAACATTTTCATTAAAAAGATTTGATAGTTTTTTTTTAATGCTTGATAACCAACATTTTGCAAATTTTTGATTTTCCAGCACCATCTTCGATGGTGCAATTATTTTTTTTGCCTTACCCAGAGCTGCGCTATCGCTTGCACTGGGCTACTATCTGTAGACCCACTTCGTGGGTTTTTGATATTAAACAACTTAGAGTACCCTCCCATTCGACACTATCTCTTACAACCAGATTA
>JAAKFP010000042.1 GCA_011065005.1 Chlamydiota bacterium
CAGCATCTTCATCTGCTACGTTGCAAATCCTTGAAAACTAAGAAGTTGGCTGCGGATTTGCGCCTTGCAGCTGAAGCGCTGTGATATCAGAAATGTATAACTTATTTTTGCACAGTTCCTAAGCGTATTTTTCCAACCTTTAACTACATATCTGATTCACAAGAATTTTTCGATATTTAGTGAGTGCATTGGTTTCAGGTATCTCAACATCATCCCACTCTAACTGCTGTCCAGGTTCCACATCTCTTTTGAGGTAACAATCCGTCATCAAGCAAATAGGAACGTGGTTGATGTTCTCTTTTATTTTGACGGCTATTCCCCTCACATCAAACCCTCCAAGGCCCCTTTTGATGTAATCGCCTTTCTTCAGCCTCTTTTTTGCTATCGTGGCTACGCTAATAGTTGGTGAAAGGGAATTATTCAAGAGAGGCGGAAGCCCATCAAAGGCATTTTTTATTGCCTTTACGATTTCCAAATGACAAAGATGGTATGGCCTTAATAAAGCGTAATATCGACCAGAAGAGGTCATAAGGGGACGTGTGATGTATCCATTCAATTCATCTGCCAACTCACTTTCCACAAGGATGAAAACTCCCGGCCCAGCCTTTGGACATATCACGTAATCACTTACAGGACATTGAAACTGTTTAGCTAAATCAGCAAGAAAAAAGGCATCTTTAATGCTTCCGACAGTTGCACCCATCAAACCATTTTTCACAATCGTTGCACCTAATCCATTCGCAACAAGAGCTTGCTCAATCTGAATTTTCGAACCATCGGTAAATGCTGTTGTCTGCTCCATTCGAATCCCATGCCTTTTTGACCAATAGGACATCTCTTCTGGAGTTGGATTAAGGTTTAGAAATCCTTTGATATTCACTAAAGCCAAAACATTAAACCCCATGAGTTCCGCTTCCCTCTTTAGGTGAGCAAGGCATCCAGGTTGATCTCCATGAGCCTCTGTAAAATACCCTTTATCAACAAAGTAAGAGCCTGTTGTTACCTGCAGTTCTGGGTTATGGGTAATGATTGGAAGTTTGGCTTTGATGACCTCGTCTAATACATCTGTACCATGGATGGCATCTCCTGAGCATTCTATCACTAAATCCGACGAATCGAGTACTTCCTGGATAGAGTTTGTTAATCGCTCTTCAGGTATCGTATCAACATTCTCAATTTTCCTACGAGTCAGAACTTTAGAGATAGTCATTCCATTGGTTTTTTCAACGAGCTTAAATATCCCTTTACTGATAAAACCTGATCCTACTAGACCAATACGTTTCATGTTATTCTATCCTCCCAAAGTAACAAAGCCCCATGGAGGAACGACAAATCTAACAAGACGCCCCTCAATTTCAAGCTCCTTTCGTTTAACTGTAACGTTCTCCTTGTCTTCATTTGTATCAAAAGGAGATTTTGTGTCAAGAATCTGCATAGTTTTTGGTATAGCATTCCCATCATCAGGAAAATGGATTTCTATTTCTTGCGGAACATTATTTTCCGAAACAACTGCAACTGTCCATTGGTTGGAAGAACGAAAAGCTGCCATTGTCAGTTTTTCCGCATCGAAAGGCGGAAGTTTTGCAGGAAGAATCCTATGCATATCTCCCTTAACGATATCGTTTAACATTGTGACCGCCAACCCTGTTGGCCGGAAGAGGGAAGGAGGGCCAAAATCTCGAACGATACCCCACAATTTAACAAAACCATCAATCTCCCAAGTAGTAGAATCGTGTTGGGCCAAAGAATAAACCATTATAGGATCCGCACCAGCAAACATGCATTCCAGAATTTTTTTTGCCAAAGCGCTTCCGGAAGCAGCCCCGGCGACGATGCGGTCTCTTTCATAGGCTTTGGCATCCCCCTTTGTTGTGTGAAGGTTGATTTCATAAACAGCAAGGGCTTTATCTCTAACATAAATTTCGTCAGAAATTTCTTGTAGGAGGCCTGGGTCATTCTTAAAAAGGAAATTCAATGCTTCTTCATCAGGGGTCCCTTTTTTCAAAGAATGAAAGAAATAGGGAGCGATAGCTAAACCATCGGCGTTAGATGTACTATCGAAAAATTGCAGGGAATCTTTCGGAATAGAGTACTGTCCGTTGACAAAATAGCGGATATTTGTTTTTCCTCCTTCAGTTGAGGAGATGAGTTCAAAGGCTCTTTTCGCAATCAGGCCATGTTCTTGGTGATAGGGAATAGCTGCGGGACGATAAAGCCAATTCCAGTTCTCATTTCCAAATTCTAAGATGACTTCAGAAAACCTCTCTTTTGTCGCCTCCTTTGAAAGATAGCTTCCCAGTTGTTTCAGTTCATAATCGGAAAAAGTTGGGGGGATAATGATCCAAGGGTTGGCACCTACCAAGGTGCATAGCTCCAAAAGATCGGGAAGTGAATAGCTATAGACAGCTTCAGCCCTACCCCCAGCAAGGTGATACATCCACGTTTTCCTCTCGAAAGGGCCTGCAACACGATTTCTCCAGGTGTCTCCCAAATGCGCTTGTTCGCGAATATACGAGGGTTTTATTCTTTGCAGCACGCTGATCACCTCTTCTCGAAATGATGACTTTGTCTCTTGCTCAGGTCCCAACCATACATCATCGATCCAAATAGAACTTTCTGGATTTGTTGCAATAATACTCAACATCAACTGTTCTGAAGGACCTAAATCCTTCCCAACAAAGTCAAAATGATATTCTTGCCAATCCGTTGTTGGATAAATGACCTCTCTTAAGAAAGGGGGTGTTTTGTTCATTCGTTGGAATGAGATGTCTAAATCTACACCAGGACTTTCAGCTTTTACCCACAGAGAAAATCTCCACGGACCATTTACGGGCAGCATTTTTCCGGCTCTTTCTGCAATAGCATCTAAAAAAAAGCCTAACTCCGCGTGAGTTGTTCGAGTGGGACTGAGGCGTATCGATTGACTTCCCAAACTTTCTGGGCGACTTTGAAAAGGATCAAGTTGAACAACGGATTCATCGTTGACCCACCAGTGATTTACAGGGTCCGGACGGGAAATCTTTGTTATCACGATAATATCATTTTCTTCGATAGGAGGTAGAGGACCAGAAGAAAAATATTGAGGGAAACCGTTTTCCCCAGAATTGAGAGATTTTCTAATAATCCCTCTTTTTCCTACGGACTTGCCTGTTCTAATGTCATATTCTGCCTCATTCCAATAACCATCGGAGTACCCCCAACCCGCCTCATCGGAAAAGCTTTCTTCATCAACTTGGGATACAATGACAATAATTCTATCAATTTGACTCTCAAAACCAGGGTTCTTCAAAACATTCCGAGAATATTGCTGTGAACCCCAGCTTGTCCAGCGCCCAAGATTCACACCCACCCTTCTAGGACTTGAAATAATAACGTCCTCATCTACCTCAAACACTATCGGTGTGGATTTTGCACTAAACGTCTGAGCACGCGAGCTTTCAATGCCTAGGAATTTAACCCCGGCAATGAAAATCAGAAATAATACAGCAGCTAACCAAAGTTTCTTCATGCCGTTATATTATCTGATTTGAGCCTTTTTATGCGTTGCCAAACTTACAAAGTAAATGCTCAGAAGGCCAAGAAAAAAGCCGGGAATCATGGCAGGAACATCGTAATCTGTGAAAAAAGAGCTAATCTGCGGCCATACACAAGCAATGGTGCCACCAACAAAAACCCCAGCAATGGCTCCATACTTGTTTGCCTTTTTGAAATATAAAGACATAAGAACCAACGGACCAAAAGAGCTACCAAGGCCAGCCCATGCATAAAGCACGGTGTCGAGTATGGTTTCACTTTTGTTAAACGCTATGAAAAGAGCGGTAAAGGCTACCAATATCACCCCTACACGAGAAGCTCGTACGGCCTTCAATGGCGTAGACCTATTTCCAGCAAAACGCTTATATAGATCTTCTCCAATAACCGAAGCGCAAACGAGAAGCATCGAATCCATGGTCGAGAGGTTAGCAGCCAAAACACCGCAAAGAACAAAACCTGCTGCGAATGGGTGGAAGAGCACTTTTACCATTTCAATAAAAACAAGTTCGGGTTTCTCCAAGTTCCCAAGAAAAAAAGCCCCGCCCACGAGACCAACACTTATCGATGCAGAAAGGGCCAGAAACTGCCAAGTCATTCCAACATACTTTGACTTCCTCATCTCAGTCACATCACGGATTCCCATAAACTTAGTGATAATGTGTGGCATCCCAAAATATCCAAGACCCCACGCTAGAGCTAAACTCACTGAAGATACTATAGATTTCGTTGACATGTCCCCAAAGAGGTTTAAGTATCCGTCTTTAGATAAAGCCACTGCCCGCATAGTTTCAAAACCGTTATCTAGGGAATTAAAAGCGAGAATCGGAACAAGAATAATCGCAAACAGAAGAAATAGAGATTGAAACAGGTCGGTCCACGCAATCGTTACAAACCCTCCCCCAAAGGTATACGCCACAACCACACAGGTAGCAAACGATAAGCCCCAATAATAATCAATACCAAATACTGACTCCAGAAGAAGGCCCATAGCAATGAGCGCCGCAGAAAGATAGTGTGACAGAAAAAAGAGAAACATGACGGCTGTCAAAAGGCGTATCGTCCCAGAGGTGTCCGAGAACCGCTTTTCAAAATATGTCGAAAGGGTATAGCTATTATAGTTCTCGGTAGCTGTCCGCAACTTTCCCGCAACAAATTGCCAAGTTGAAAACATTCCGATAAACAAACCGATAGCGATCCAACTTCCTGAAAGCCCGTGCAAAAAAACAGCCATCGGCAATCCCATGAAAAGCCAAGCGCTCATATCACTAGCATGTGCAGAAAGTGCCGTAAGCCAAAAATTCAGAGAGCGATTTCCAACAATAAACTCAGCATTAGATGTTTGTCTGCGGTGGGAGACTACCCCTATGACCAACAAGATAGCAAAATAGGCAAAAAACGCAGCAATAACCTGAGTCATACTCGATAAATCTCTAGAATATTGTTCGGGGTTTTGTTCTCTTCGAGGAGATCATAACGTTATATGATGAATACTACTTGAATGTCAAGAATCGCCGGAAACAACGATGTATTGAAAGCGTGGGAGGGTCAAGCCCCATCGCTGTTTGAAAAAAAGTTGACACAAAAGATTTGAATGTCTTAACCTTTTCGTAACTATTCAGATACCCCCGACGAAGAGGGGGCATCTGAATAGTTACACCTTTTCTCTAATTAAAAATTGTTTTCGGTAAGGAGGAAGACATTATGATTTCTGTACTACCTTGTATAAAGAGTTACCTAGCCTCTTTTTGGAAACTTGAAGATCAAGGAGTAAATCAAACTTCCTACATTCGTTTCAAAACAGGATTGTTTGGCAGTCATTATGTCGATGTCAACTATGAAAATTTAAGTTGTGTAGCAAACAATCTGAATCTGGAAAGTGCTAATCTAACTGCTTCTACTTCTCATGAAACAGGTCGCAGTTCTTGGGGGAAAAGCGTTGCAGCTTGTGTCCTTGGAGGTTTGCTACTATCAGCCGGTCGCTCATGGAATCAGAGTTCTGGCCAAAATTCTGTATCTAATGCCATCGTAATGCTAAAAGGAACTTTAGGCCCGACCGTATTCAAAGCAGACTTTGCCTTTCAAATGGCAACAATAGCTGCAATGAGCAGGCAAGAGGGTGGAGTACTTCCAGGAGCATTGTTAGCAGGCATGATGTTGCTGCCTGAACCGGTGAAGGGACAGCCCTTTTGTCCGCAATTGGCGGGAAGTTATGATACACCTCGCTTAGCTCGTGCCATCGCTGTTTCAGGCAATTATGCTTATGTGGGTGTTTACAATTATGGTTATGTGGCGGATTGGTTCTCACTTCAGATCTTCGCTGTGAGCAATGTAGCCAATCCCACGCTTGTAGGCTCCTATAATACGTCTGGCTATATTTATGATATAGCCGTTTCCGGCAATTATGTCTATGTAGCAGATAATACTTATATGGTGAGAACTACTGATACTTTGGAATTTAAAATCATCGATGTGAGCAATGTAGCCAATCCCACGCTTGTAGGCTCCTATGATACGCCTGGCAGTGCTCATGGCATCGCTGTTTCCGGTAATTATGCCTTTGTGGCGGATTACGATGTGGGAGGCCTTCAAATCATCGATGTAAGCAACAAAACCAATCTAACGCTTATGGGCTCCTATATTACGCCTTCCTATGCTATTGACGTCACCGTTTCCGGTAATTATGCCTATGTGGCAGGTGTGAGATCGGGTCTTCAAATCATCGATGTGAGCAATGTAGCCAATCCCATGCTTGTAGGCTCCTATGATACGCCTGGCCTGGCTATTGAAGTCGCCGTTTCCGGCAATTATGCCTATGTGGCGGATACTACATTCGGTCTTCAGATCATCGATGTAAGCAATGTAGCCAATCCCACGTTTGCGGGCTTCTATGATACGCCTGGCTATGCCACTGGTATCGCCATTTCCGGTAATTATGCCTACGTGGTATGTTCGTACGATAGGCTTCTAATCATCGATGTAAGCAATGTAGCAAACCTACTGCTTGTGGGTTCCTATGAGATGCCTCCCATTGGTAAACCTTTGGGCGTCGCGGTTTCCGGTAATTATGCCTTTGTGGCGGATGATTATGAAGGTCTTCAGATCATCGATGTGAGCCTACCTTGCCCTACAGGCAGTAGTTCAACCACTTCTTCAACCACTAGTACACAGAGCTCCCATTCATTTGTTCCAGATGGTACACCTAAAAATGGTTCAATGTTATGGTTTGGCTTATTGGGTGGTGGAGCTCTGTGTATTTGCTTCATCGGAGGAACCGTCTTATTCCTTCAAGAGAGAAAAAAAACTTCAAACCATAAAGCAAGTTCAATTGAATCCCGTTCAGAAAGTCGCAGCAGCTTGGAATTAGAACAAGAGAGCTCATAAAGCAATTGGAGGAGCGCATTATCTATAATCGCCGGAAACAACGATGTCGTAGTGAGTCGGGAAGTCTTACTTTGTCCTGACCATTTCTTTTTGGCTTTTTACGTGTATGGCAAGCAATTGTTTTTTTCTCGTCTTTTCCAACAGTTTCCAGATTACCAAATCCATCGAATTCTAGCTGGTATTCATTCTTGGGAACGATTTTTTCAGAACGCTTAGGAATGATTCCTTCTAAAATCTTAGCTTAAGTTGACGGCATTGGGTGAACGGTTACATTCCGGGTAATACAAAATTCCCTCGAAGAAAGGAAGCGGCAATAAACAGTGTCAGTGCAAAGGCACTGAAGTCAAGAACTGGAAACCATACCCCATACCTTCTAATATTAAAGATTACGACTGGATAATTGAATAAATGAGAAAATACTATAGCAAAGATCAATCCTTTTTCAGCAAAGTAATGACCTCCAATAAACATGGGAATGATTAATAAAAGAGAATGAGAAACTTGAGTGAGCATTTGACGGAACGAATCCCCCCTTGCGATAAATATGGGGGTAATAGTACTTGCTGTTGCTTTAATAGCCCCCCCAACAGCGAGTATTCGTAAAAAAACACCAACGGAATGAAAATTCTCTGGATAAAGGAAATTGACAATATCTTGTCCCCAAATCACAAGTGTAAAAAATACTGGGAGGAAGAAACAGATTATAGCAAAGCGAATTCGAAAACTTTTTCTTCGCACCGTTGTTAACTTTTCGTTCTTAATTCGAGAATAAAACGGGATCAATAATGTACCATTCAACTTCGCCAGCCCCTCATAGAACAAGTTCACAATCCTTGACGCAATTCCGTAATATCCCAAACTTCGTTTATCAAGATATAATCCCATGATTAAGATATCTATACGAGAAGTTAAAAAAGCATTAACAGTACTTAAAAAGATCCATTTGCCAAAATGGAACACTTCCTTTACCACTTTCCAATCACATCGAAACATCATTCTGGGTCCATCTAAAAAAATGTGTGATAAAATTGCCCGCAAACTTCCAAAAACAATACTACCAACGAGAAGGGTCCACACATCTCTCCAGTACCACGCACATCCCAACATCACTACACACCCCAGAACATTTGAGAAAAGATCAATAAGAGTAATGGTGGACATGCTCATTCTACGGTTTTGCACCCAATAATTCGTTGAAGTAAAGCCGATTAGAAATAAACTGCTTCCAGCGAGAGGTAAAAGCCAGACAATTTCTGGAGTCTCATAAACATAAGACACTGGATAAGCAATAAGAAAGGTAATCCCCCAAAGAAATAAACCGCGAATGATATTAAGCGTCCAAACGGTTTGAAGAAAGACTGGTTCTTCACCATCTTTATGCTGAATGATGCTCAAGCCCATTCCGAGATCACAGAACATGATCATTCCCTGAACAAAAACATTAATAATTTGAGAAAAACCGAAATATTCTGGTAACAAGAACCTCGCTAAGATAAGGTGAATACCAATTCTTATCACTTGGCTCATTCCATATCCAAAAAAAATCCATTGAGAACTTTTGATAACAAGACTTTTTAAGTTGGATTTATTAGAGATCTTCATAAAGCAAATGGAAATAGAAAAAATTCAGCCCTTTCTATATGCTATAAAAGAGCCTCTTACCATCATGGCAAAAAAAAAACAAGAAACCAAGAAGAATTTCTTTAGAGATTGGTGTTGTTGAGTAATTCACCACAATTCTCCCACCTCTTTTTCGACATACTTGGTGACTAGAGAAAACGATCAGGATGAACAAGAAGAGTTTGGGAGTACGGGAATCAAAAAATGGCAGCCTCTATAAGAGCAAGAGCTCAAAATTTCGTGACAAAGTTAATGGCTCACAACGTCATCCTTCTTGACAACGCTCACCTGATAAAGTATTAGATAAAATGAAGTAAGAGTATTTTTCACAGTTGTTAGGCTATGATTCCCAACCTCGAACAATTTCTAAGAGCTTTGTTTTTACGTTTCCAAAAAACCAACCTGGAATATGTTGTATTGAGAAACTATGAGGAATATCCATACTCTGTACATAAGCCAGATATTGGGATCCTCATTTCTCCACAACATCAGAAACTATTATTACATACCTTCAAAAGCGCTTGTCAAGATGCGGGTTGCATGCCTCTTTTCAAATTTCATCCAGTTAATATGATATCTTTGTATGCGATACAACCCGATCACAACTCGGACGGATCACCATTTGAAAATTTTATTAAGGTTGATGCAAGAACTTATAAAGCCCTCAAATTCAAAAACCTGATGGAAAATACACCTTCTCTGAACTATAAAGTTTTTCTTTGGGAAATCAAAAAAAAGAAGATCAACTTGGATGGCTGTGAATTTTACATTCTCGACCAACCGGATGAAATAATCTTGCTACTAAAACAGTGGAAAAGAAAAAAAGATCCTCGACACAAAAAGAAAATATTTGAACAACTAAAAAAACCCCTACTTGCGGACTGGATCCAACAAATTAACGATAAATCCTCAACAGACATCAAAACACTTTTGGAAAACCCTGAAGAACCCGAATATGATCTGTTTTTCAAACAATGTGTTCAGACCAGATGGGGGAAAAACACTTTTACCCGTTTTATGAAGACACAGCTTATTGCTCTGGGTATTGCTATAAAAAGGAAATTCTCTTCACTTCCCCCCGTTTTTTATTTTAGCGGACCCGATGGCGCGGGGAAGACAACAGCAACCAATGAAGTGAAAAGTTTTTTCGAACGACAGCATATTCCTTATAAGTATTTCTACACCCTAAACAAAATATTAAGACATATTGGCATGCGTTTTCTTTGGGTAAAGCATCTGCTCTTGGCAAAAAACAAACCCAGTCCTACTTTCCAACAATTCAAAGGACGAGGAAACGGTCACTTAGATAGGAACACTGGAAACTGGTCATGGAGGATAAAAAAACGGTTAAGTTTGGTGCTCTCCTTTCTAGATTTTTGGTTAGGCTGGATTTTAGCAACCTCCTATCGTTTCTTAGGTTACACAATTCTAATTGAAACCTCGCCCTATGATCTTTTCATAAAATACCATATGCCTTACTTTCCTGGTCTAGAGTCAACATTAACCCGTCTAATCCCAAGACCAAACAGTGGTTTCTTGTTTAAAGCAAGTCCTAACGTTATCCGTGAAAGAAAAAAAGAGTTGAACCAAGATGAGATTCGTAATTATTATTGCAGGATAGAAAATCTCCTTAACAACATAAAAGGAAACAACTATAAAACCATAGATTCTGGACAAGGCATTGATAAGATGTCCATCAAAATCAGAGAAGAAATACTAGTGCTCTGTCATTCTTTAATCCGTGGGTAGATTGACTTCAGTTTTCTCCGAGCATCATTTATAGTGAATTGCCAATCCACACCTTTTTGCTTTGTGTTTGTTGCAGTTGCCCAAGCCTCAACTTCTGCGCGCAGA
>JAAKFP010000043.1 GCA_011065005.1 Chlamydiota bacterium
GGACAGAAAGCTTTGTATTACCAAGGGTGGTTCAAGTTTCCCTTGGGGCATTATAAAGATCTTTTTGAAGCGATGAACAAAAGCAGTTATTGGAAGCATGGATATCGCCTTGAACATTGGTTTGATCCGGCGGGAAAATATGTCGATCTTGCTAAGCTTAGAACCGTCACAGAAGAAGCAGAAGTTGACATCTATCGGCAGCCCGATGAGGAGGTTCTTGTTGTCGGTGAGCAGTTGAGGAAGTCACGCATGTTGGAAAGGGGGAGTCGAGAGAATGGAAAATATCCAACATTTATTCCTCCGGGCAGGTATAGTGTCGATCATCCCTGGGATTATGAATATGAAAAAATTTCCACACTTGAAAAAGCCACAGTAAGAAATATTACCTGTCCAATAAGTGATCAAAAGTTTCATGAAGTGGAATTGTTATTTCGCAGTTCAAGAAATGGGAAGTTGCATCGCTTTATTGTAGGGGGTGTAAATTTGCAACACCTTCCCCAGTTGCCTGTTGAGAACTATGCCAGAGGGCTCTATATGCCGATGGGGATAGGCGTCTCTCCATTCTATCAGAGCTACAAGGATCTTGAGTTAGCCCCTCCCTCGCATTCACCATATTACAGCCTACTCTTGGATGAAAATGACCGATGGATCAATCACCATGAAGTTGCTATAGATGGACCCATTTTGCATCGTGATGCGTCAAATTCCAATATTGTTCATCTTTATCTTATGTCTTACGAGAGACAAAGCCTAGTCGGACATTTTGTTTTTTCCCTTGAAACTTTGTAACTGTTCAAGCAATGGTGTCAATTTAAGAACGCCGATTGCACGGCTCCCAGCAAAAAGCCGATTGCTCGGCTTACTCCAAGGTATTTTGTTTCTGGCAAAACATTTGGACTAAGCCGTGCAAACGGCTTTTTTTTAACATATAAGAAGCCAAGACATTTAGGTTTTTTTTCTTAGCTTGCGTTTAATTTTATTTCTTAAGCTGACGGCATTGTCTAAATGCTTACTTTTTTGTTGACGCGATAAAAGATATTTTCTACGATCCGTCAATCTTAAGTTGAGCGTAAGGTCCAATGTGGATAGCTCAATGTCGATAGCTCAAAGACTCATCAGGAGGGTATATGAAGGCAATCTATCTTTTTCTATCTCTGTTATTCCTATCACAATTTGTTCAAGCTGAGGAGTCCGACCTTAATGCCGAAATGATCGTAAAAGCGACCAAAGACCAAGAAGGCAACCTTCTTGCTTCTGAGAGGAATGGAGCAAAAACGACCATTTACGAGTACTATCCCCAGACGGATCAGGTTCGACTAAAGCTTGTCCTCGATGGAGAACAGATTCGGGAACGACAGTTCATGGCTTTTGATGACAATGGAACAATGATTTTAGAAATTGTCGACGATGGTAGCACTTCAGACATAGACAATTTGAGTGGAGTAACAGAACGACTCATTAAAAAAGTGCAGACTTCCTCCACCCGTCCATTAGGCTTACCCATAGGTCTACCCGGTGTTATAGAGGAACTGTATCTAGACCTACCCACAGGCGACGAGATCTTGTTGAAGCGGGCTGTCAACAGTTACTCTAAGGAAGGGTTCCTCACACGACAGGATGTTTATGACTGCAATGGTGATTTCTCATATTTAAAAGAGTGGGCTTACGATGCTATGGGCAATGTTCTTGAGGAAACCGATCCTTTGGGGCAGAAGACCACCTATAAATATGACAGAAATGGGAGCTGCATATTTAAGCAAACGCCAAATCTTTTCTACTATACAACCTATCTTTATGACTTTGCCAATCGACGAATTCGCGAAGAAGAAATCTATACAAATGGGCGATGTTTAATAAAAACATTTCAATACAATTTGAAAGGGGATTGCATTTGTAGTACAGATATCTATGGGAGTTCTATTCGATACATTTATGATGCATTCGGTCGCATGGTCGAAAAGATCTTTCCACACATTCTTGATGGAAATAATAACGATTATAAATATCAACCCTCGGAAAAGATAGAGTATGACATATTCAATAACCCCGTATTGAAAACAGACTGCAATGGGAATGTGACAAATCTAGCTTATAATACAAAGGGGAAACTCTGTTGGATGCAGCATCCCGATGGGTCTATTGAAAAAAATGAACACAATTTAGATGGTACAACTCGTAAATCCATCGATCCAGAAGGGGTCATGACCCTTTATTTCTACGATTACAACCAACGGAAAACCAAAGAAGAGAAATACTCTACAAGTGGTGAGCTGTTGAGTACCAAAATGTGGACTTACGGAGCATATCATCTTTTGTCGGAGACAGATGCCAAAGGGAACAGCACAACGTACGAGTATGACGGCGCAGGAAGGGTGTCTGCGGTTAGAAAAGAGGCGATGGAAACCCGCTATGTTTACGATTCTCTGGGGCGTATACATGAAACCAAGGAGCTGTACGAAGAAGGACAATATCGTCGAACGATTGAAGAGCATGACCTCCTGGGTCAAGTCATTGAAGAACGGATCGAGGATGATCAAGGGAACATACTATCGCGCAAAGCATTCGCTTATGATGCTGATGGAAACCGCACCCATGTTTCTGTTGCCAGCTCATCAGGAGAGTCCTGTACGATTGCCGAATATAATTCGCATAAGAAACCTATAAAGATCATCGCTCCCGATGGACAAATCACAACAATTACTCACCACTATAATTATTGTGATGGCTGGGGGAAGCTAGTCGCTACAGAGGAGAAGATTGACCCCAGAGGTACTGTTACCCTTAGAGTGAAGGATACACACGGAAGGCTAGCTTCTGAAGAGAGAAAAAATGCCATTGGAGAGGTTGTTAGTCGCGTTTCCTATCGTTATGATGGAAATGGAAACCTCGTTAGAAAGTACGATGACATCATTGTTGCAGGTGAAAAGAAAAACACCGTTTGCACCGTTTTCGAGTATGACTCACGGAATAATCAGTCCACGATTGTTGAAGCCTATGGAGAGCCCGAGCAGAAGACGACGAAAAAGGAGTACACCTCTCGGGGGCAGGTGTCTAGAATAATGAAGCCCGATGGTATCTTTCTAGACTATCAGTATGATGACCTTCGCAGACTTGTTGAAATGAGATCTTCCGATTCCACCGTTCATTACACATATGCCTATGATCTGAATGATAACACCGTCTCTGTTGAGGATCACGTCTACCATCTGACAACAAAGAGAACCTTTGACCGGAATGATCAAATGATCTCCGAGACCCTTGATCATGGAGCACACCTTCGGTATGGGTATGACCTAATGGGAAGGCTTGTCGAGTTTATTTTGCCGGATAGCACTAAAGTCTCTTATAAATACGATGCAAAACATCTTCGGTCGATAACACGGAAAAGCAATGATCAGAATTATACACATCACTACTATTATGATCTGTCTGGAAAAATTTCTCTAATGATTTTGCCTCGTCAGGTTGGGGAAGCCGAATTTTCTTATGATGCTGCTTTGAAGCCTATCGCAGTGTCTTCAGAGTATTTCTCTCAACAAGTTCCTAAGGGGGGGTATGATGCTTGTGGGAATATGCTATCAATTACACAAAAAGATGCTGCAGGAGAAGTGCAGGTAAATTATTCTTATGACTCCTTGCACCGCCTCATTACTGAGGAAGGAATCGTTTCTCATTCCTATCGATTTGATTCTTTAGGCAATCGAGTCTGTAAGGACGATATCCCTTATGAGAATAATGCCCTCCACCAGTTAGTCTCAGAGGATCAAAACCAATACTACTATGATTTAAGCGGGAATCTTATCTCGCGAGAAAGTGCGAGTCAGAACAAACAGTACCAGTATGATGCCTTGGGTCGACTTGTGGTCGTCATTTCAGATACCCAGAAGGCTGTCTACCGTTACGATGGTTTTCACCGAAGGATGAGCAAGACAATCTACAATTGGAAAGACAATGATTGGAAGGAGACATCCGGTCAGAAGTACTTGTATCAAAAGAAAAAAGAGGTGGGTGTTGTCGCAAATGATGGGACCATTAAAGAGTTTAGGATTTTGAGTGCCGGATATAAAGGAAATGCTAAGAGCGCTGTTGCTTTTGAGTTTGGGAAGAGCACCTATATTCCCCTTCATGATTTCCGTGGGAATGTTGTTGGTTTAGTTGATGCCAAAACAAAGGAGATTGTCGAAGCCTATCGATATACTGCGTACGGAGAGGAAACTGTTTTTGATGGAGCGGGGCAACCCAAAGAAAATGCCATCAACCCCTGGCGTTTCAGAAGTAAGAGGGTAGATCCAGAGACCGGATGGAACAATGTTGGATGCAGGTATTACGATCCTGTGGTGGGGAGATGGACGCACGCGAGCTGCAGTGGTTTGAGGATGGCACCAATCTTTTTTGTTACGTTTAACCTGGAAAACGCAGTTCAAAACAGGCCGATGATGTTTATGCGAGGGGGCAGTCGTGGCTGATCCCGCACTCTTTAACCTAGAAAACGCAGTTGAAATCGTTTTCAACTGCGCTTTTTAGGATTATTCGGATGAACCAGATTTAAACTCTCATATCCTCTCTGTGTGCTCTGTGGTGAATTACGCAACAACGTCGTTACCAGTTGGAATTTTTCTCATACCCAAACTGAATCAGAAGATGATTGAACGACTCTTTAAACGCTCTCTTATTTTCTTCGTTAAAAAATGCCTTCCAATTTCCAATTTGACCAGGAATGAACATGATGCCGTTGTGAAGCCTAGGTGTCGAGGTGGGATTATACAGTATTTTTGCAACGTTTTGAATTTCGTTGAAACCAATGTTCATATCAGTGTAGGTTGCGATGTTTACTAGTGTTTGCTGCTGGACAATATCGTCGCCACCACCGTTAGCGCCTACTAAATCTTCAAATCGCACAATGAGGGTACCTGGATATTGGGACCAGGGGGTTAAGCCTTCATACCAAGTCTTTAGATAAGAGAGACAATCCTTTCCGGTGATAATAGCATATAATTTTTCATCAAATGATAATAGGTCCCACTCATCAGGAACAACGAAGAAATCCCGCACTTTTCCTGTCATTGTATCCATATAAACAACTAAGGAGACGCAAGCATCTCTTGGGTCCCTACACACGAAGATATTTTTATAATTAAGCTTGTATAGTGAGGATGCAAAGTCTCCGCTGTAGTGGTGGCATTTTAATATGGCATTATTCTGTTTTGCAATATTCAGTGATTTAACAAAATCTTCTTTGGTTCCTCCTATCAGACCGACAATGCCTTTACCTGTCATTAAATTGATGCATCTCATAATCAGATGAGTTCCTGCCTTAGGAATTGGGGTTAAGATGAAATCGTTATGGACTATAACTTTGTCTTGTGCGAATGCGTTGCTTGTTATGAATATAGTGGACAGAACTGTCGTGTATATTACAAAAGACAACGTTTTAAAAATTTTTTGTTTGAGCATTATAGAGTACCTCTTAATGGTTTGTTCGTGCTGACTATAGGGAATCGTTACGAAAAAATTCAATGCTATTTTCCACCACTTCCCGAAATTGAATCAGCGATAAGACATAGGAGCGAGGGTGGCAGCACGGTTTCGGAGGTATAAGGAATAGAACACCATATAAAGAAAAGCAGCAATAGGCAGCACAAAGGAACGGTGGATCCCTAAACGGTCGGCTAGCATCCCTTGAGTCAATGGCAACAACGCTCCTCCGATGTTTGCCATGCACATAAATCCAGAAACAGCGGCTTTCTTTGAATGACATCCCTCAAGGACAACGCTAAAAATCACCGGAAACATCACTGAAATACACAATCCTAGCATCAACACAGAAATAGCAGCAAAATATCCAGAAAATATGACAGTAAATGCCGTAAACAAAATTCCTGCTAAAGCATGTCGGAACAACATGTTCTCGGGTGGAACATTTTGTAAGACTCGACTCCCTAAAACACGGCCAACAAAAAATCCGAACCAAAACAACATCATTATCTTACCCGCTGCAGAGAGAGAAACGTCCGCAATTTCGGGATCGGATAAAAATTTTACTAGATGGCTTCCAATTGTTACCTCAACACCCGTAGCAATTCCGATCCCTAAGATGCCAAAGAGGACAAACCGTTCCTTCAAGGGGTTCGTTTCGTTTTGATAATAGTAGTCGCTCCGTGATGTGGTTTCTTTTCCCACGGGTAAATCTAGGAAATAGGTCGACACAAGCACTGCTGCCCATGTTAAGGCCAATACAAGATATAAAAGATGCAGGGAAGACCCACTGATGAGATGGCTAGTTTCTGTAGGGGTACACAGGTGGGTAAGCATGCATATCGAACCAACAAATGGAGCTAGAATAGTGCCAACAGAGGTAAATGATTGGGCAAGAGTGAGCCTACTGGAAGCGGACTCACTGGTTCCCAATAGCAAGGTGTAGGGATTGGCAGTGACTTGCAAGATGGCAATGCCTGCTCCCAATACAAAGATGCCTAGTAAGATGAGAGGAAACGAACTGACAGTACTCGCGGCAAAAATCAGCAATGCTCCCAAGCCACCTGTAAATAATCCACAGCGGATCCCCTCCAAATAGGTTCTCTTTAGGAAAATGTATCCAGCAAGAGGGGAGAAAAGGAAATAAGCAGAGTAAAAGCTGACTTGAATGAAAGCAATCGGAGTGTACTGCAGATCCAAGATGCTTTGAAGATAGGGAATTAAAATGACATTTAAGACGGTGGAAAACCCACACAGAAAAAATACTGCCATTGCAATGGCAAGTGCAGTTTTATTTCTTTTGGCAATTGAGTCCATGCTTATAGAGAATAAAGTTCTTTTCGTGATTATGTCAATTAAAAAAGATACACTTCAAGTTTTTACTTTGTGCGTTTGTCCAAATTCTGGTATAAAAGTATTGTTCTGTAATTGGTCCTATTCCTGGGGGGGGGGTATGGGTGTAAATATCGACAATCAGTTTTATAAGATAGATTTTGCCTTTAATTTCGGTACAATTACCAGTCAACTTAAAGATCGACTGGATAAATGCAATAATGAACCGTATGAGAGTCATGAAAAGTTGCTCTACCAGTTAGCTGGTGTTATCTATCGTTTTTGCAATTTCTATTCAACTCTGGAGAACCCCCTTTCAACTAAAGTGTGGCATACGAAGTGGGGGAATTTTGATCGAGTTTTTTCGGATATCACGCGCAAATTTTTAAGAAAAGAACAGTTTGATGTTGCGAAGTGGATTTTGATTGTTGAAGAAGCGGCACAGATGCGTTTAGAATACACCCGCCAATATCTAGAAGATTGTGCTCGGTTGGAAGGTAAAAGAGTGAAAACGGCGGTTCGAATTATCCGTGAACAAGATCTTTGGAAAGGTGTTACAGAGCAGAAAGTTCAAGATAAGAATGTTGAAGAGGATCTCTATACAGATCGTGAAAGCAGTGATGTTGGGACTCGCATCACAGATGAGATGCATGAAGCAGAGAAGGCATTTCAATTGGGAGTTCTCACACTTGAAAAAAAAGATGAGAGTATAGAGGACGCAGTTTTTCATTTTAGGCAAGCTGCGAAGCAGGGTCATGGGAGCGCTGCTGTAAAATTAATGGATATTTACCAACAGAATGCTGCATTCCTTACTATTGAAAAAGGGCTCAGAAGGTCGATCGAAAAAGGGATTGAATACTTGAAGCGAGCTGCCATTCTAGGAGAGGTGGGTGCTGTTAAGAAACTGCGATCTCTATATGAATTGGATGATGCTGATCCTGAAGATTTAATTCAGGCTGAATGGTATCGAATATTTGAAAAAATTTTGGGTTTTGAAGAAAGCGCCCGGGCATGCCGTTTTCCTACTTCAAGCAGTGAAGTAAAAAAGAATCAACACAAGAGCGGTATGCCTGTACAACGCTATAGAGAATTTGTTGAAAGACCTGCGTTAATTGAAGCTCATAAAAGGGTATTTCATTTTTTCGAGAGTGCGCAGGGAGCGTTAGAATTAGGAAAGAGATATTTACTTGTCGATAATGAAGGTATCCTGGATCTTTTGGAAAACCACCTTCCTTGGGTCGATGAAAGGGGCAACAAGTTTAAATTCTCGTTGATTGAAGACTCTTCGCCACATACAGCGGCAGATTCCTCTATTAGAAGGACTGCAGAAGTTTGTAAGCAATTGGGTGCTAGGTTTTTTGAAAGAGCTTCCCGTTTGGGATTGCTAGAAGGAGAATATGAGTTGGGGAAACTCTACACAGCAGGTAGTAGTGTTACTAGAGATTTATTTAAAGGAATTGTCCATTACACCAAAGCAGCTGAAATCGGTCATGTTGAAGCGGCTTATCAATTGGGAAATCTGTATTCTGCAAATGAGGGCGAGATTCAAAGAGATCTTCCTGCGGCTGTTCGCTTTTACAACTTTGCTGTCTCCTCCAATCATATTGAAGCGGCTTACCAATTAGGGAGAATCTATTCTGAAGGGACAGATGATGAAAGTGATCTTTCTAGAGCAATAGAGTTATACACAATAGCGTCTCAAGGGAATCATCCAGAAGCGGCATATCAATTAGGGAACTTACTTCTTGAAGGGGATATTGAAAAAGCCATTTCTCAATACAAACACGCTTCTGGCTTCGACCATCTCGAAGCGACCTATCGACTTGGAGTAGTTTATTTCTTTGGCGGTGGAGTAGACAAAAAGCTCGTTGCCTATTGTGAAGAGTCTCTTGCGCCTCTAAAAGGTGAGGATACCTTGGATCAAAATACTTTTCCTCGATTTGATATTAAAGGGGATTTTAATGAAGCTCTTAGATATCTTAACCATGCTTCTGAACGGGAACACTTGGAGGCAAATTATCTTCTAGGTCAAATCTATTACTATTTTTATGCCATTCAGTCGCAAGATACCAGTGCTGACATCGCAAAAATACAGGATTTTCTTACCAGGTCTATAAAATATTTAGAACGTGCCCATCTATTGAACCACCCCAAATCAAGCAACCTCCTCGGGGTGATCTTTCGTAGTTGCGGTAAGGGTTTGGACAATCCTGCAAAGGCATTTCAATATTTTTCTGCTTCTTACTATCTCGGATATCCAACTGCGGCATTCAATTTGGGGACAATGTATCTGACTGGCGATGGAGTGAAACAAGATCTTTTCAAAGCAGTTGAATATTATAAAATGGCCTCCACTCTTGGGGTAACACACGCTGCAAATGAATTCAGTAAAATCTATTCAAAACGAAGTGCTATAAGAAATAACGGTTATTTCACGCATGCCTCTTCAATCGGTAGTGAGAAAAGTGGTTTTTTCTCGTCTCTTTTAAAAAGAGTCCCCTCAGGGATACCTGATTTCTCTCCCGGAGTGTCCAGATCATTACGTAGAAAAGGGTCCGACCTCATGGAAGGGTTAAATCCCTTAACAAGAAAGAAAAAAACGTTTGAAGAGGAGAAGGAAAACTTTATCGAAAAAATCGCGATGGCAATTATCGATAATCAATCCAAAAGATTTCGTGCCTTGAATGATCAATTGCGCCTGATACGTATCTCTAACGCCGACCTATGGACACAAATCAAAAAAGACAGCGAATTAGAAAAGTGGCTTTTACTTGTGAAAGAATGGCATATAATGGCAGTAACTCAATCCTATAACAATATGTCCCATAAGATTGAAGGGGGGCTTTTAAAGGAGATGGCAGAGATTGTCAAACAAGCAACAGAATTTTTTTATATTTTGGGTGAAGAGATGTCAAAAGAATTGCAAACCTACTGCTTGACTATCCAGAGGGCTGAATTGAACCCAGTAGATGTAAGTCAATCCTTTGAAGTCCTAAAGCTAGAAAAAGACTTTCAAGAACAAATGAGAGAGATGAACGATCATTCTAGATCAATTCTTGAAAACCTATTCAAATACAAAAAAGTATTTGATAACACTGAATTTCAAGAACTCTTTGATGGAAATGATGAAACAAAACTCAGGAATTTTGTTCGGTTATTTGATGATTATATGAATATCTTCCAGTCTTTTTTTGCTGAATGGAATCTGTTGTATAACAGGTTTCAAGAGGACAATACTGAAGAAAATTTTATACTTGTAATTGAACTCTTTACCAGTGAACAGATGACCCAATATTTCCTATGAGCGAAAAATCCCGTTGGATTTAAGTTTTTTTCATGCCGCATCAGCGGTTTTTTGTTGACCTTGCTGACCTATAGAATCGGCTATCCGTGTCGGTAATCCCTGAATCCTGATAAGTTTTTTTATAGCTACCGGCAACTTTTCTTCTCGAGTTTGATGATTCTCTATTTTTCTTCGAATAAGACCACTATCGATTTCGGAAAATCGTTCTGCCAGTGAGTCCCTACCATTCAAAATAATCTTTAGGTATTCTGGATTGTTAAGATTTTTTACCATTG
>JAAKFP010000044.1 GCA_011065005.1 Chlamydiota bacterium
GACACGCGAAGATTTTTTTATGAAATAGTTAAATTCTTCGCGCTTTCTTCGCCTCCTTCGCGATCTTCGCGGTTATTAAGCAGGGGGCTGAACGCTTACTTCGACACCTCAATAGTTTTTAGAAAATGGAGGAACACCGGTTTCTGTTTGTCCATAAAATCCTTCTCTCCCATCATTTTCACAAACCAGATTCCCTCATTATAGGGAATTATGGCGGCGACAGTCCGGGAATAGTATTCCTCTTTTGTCAGCTTTTCTTCACTGGAAAAGTCGACAACTTTTGCTTCTCCCAAGGGAGTCTGAACCATTTCAAAGTTCTTATCCAACTCCTCCAAGGACCAAGGCGGAAGAGAGATCTGCTGTCTCCATCTGTTCACATTTGGCAAATCGCCGCCGCCATCACCTCCAAGGAAGATCACAGAAATGTCGATGCTTTCTCCATTTGGTCCTTCCGCAGCAAAACTACCGGCCCTCATCCCTTGAGGTTCTTTTTCTTCCCACTCCTCCGGTGTAGTCCAGGTGATTCCAGGAGAAGATGGCTTCATCGTTGGCAGACTCATCTGTTCCGACGATAACTTACCATGAGGAGAAGCTTGCTGATGAGTATTTTCATCCTTTGTCAGACGATATACCTTTACTTCCTGCTCGTCACTGCAAGAGAGCAGTGCAAGTGAAAACACTCCTGTTACTAATACAAAATTTTTCATGTTCTTTCCACCCAATGTAAATTTTTAAAAGATGGATGCATAGCACAAAATCACTGAAAAAGAAACAAGTTTTTTGACTACTGAGCCAATAAGTCATTGGCGACACTAAGGAGCCGCCCTTCAGAGAAATGAGGGCCAACAAGCTGGAGACCGATGGGCAATCCCGTTTTGCTACGACCACACGGGATGGTAAGAGCTGGATGGCCGGACATGTTGAACAAACAGGTATGTCCATATATCTTTCTAAAATCCTTATCATGGAGAGTACACTCATGAAGAGATATTTCATCTACTGGATAGGGCAGATCGGTCATCGTTGGTAAAACCAAAAGGTCGTAGGTCTCAAAAAGGGAATTGACGGCATTCTCCATCCAGTCAGAATATGTGACGGCCAAAGAATACTGCCCTCCCGTAATCTGATCTCCATGAAGGAGGAATTCCTGGGAATAATCCATCAGAATCGAGGGTTCTTGGTCCTTCCGATTTAACAAATTCATAATCAGTAGATAGCGATCAACTCCAATGATATTCAAGAAGTGCTGCACAAAGTCGCGACTAAGCTTCGGTTGGTATTCCTCAACGTGATGACCCAACGTCTCCAACATTTTTGCAGCTTTCGTTGTAACTTCCGAGACCTCCGGATCGAGTTCTAGGAAATGAAACTTCGGGCACCAAGCGACTTTCATCTCTTTTTGCTTAGATTGGACACTTTCTTCAAACTGTTCTGACTTTGTTTTGCAGCAGAGAGGATCGCGCGCATCGGGCTGTGCAAGGACATCGAGAACCATTGCCACATCGCGAACATCGCGAGCGATGATCCCTTTCCGATAAAACATCTTTTCACTGAAAGGGAGGAGATGACTTCTAACATTCGGAACCCTTCCACGTGTAGGTGTGAGACCAATAAGGCCGCAACAACTGCTATTCACACGAAGAGACCCACCCATATCTATGGATATTGCCAGGGGTGCGAGACCACCTTCTACTGCAACCCCACCTCCCGCCGAGCCCCCACCCGGAGAATACTTTGGGAAGTCGGGATGCCTACAAGGACCTGTTAAACGGTTCTCTGTAGTAAACGAGAGGCGGAATTCCGCCATATTTGTTTTCCCCAAAATGATTGCGCCGGCATCTTTTAAGAGAGAGATCTCATAATGATCTTCATCGACAATGTTGTCTTTGAGAAGGACAGATCCAAAAGTTGTGGGGATTCCTTTCATGTTCAGAACATCAGAAACTACAAGAGGAATTCCTAGAAGGGATTTTGAGAAGTCCCCCTTCTGTGCCATGGCTTCTCTTTTTGCTGCATAAGCTTTGGCGTTATCCGCATTCACATATAAAAGCGCGTTCAACTCCGGATTGAGTTTACTGATTCGTTTGAGGAAAAAGTCGGTCACCTCTACTGGAGAGACTTTTTTCTGCCGAATCAACTCCCTGATTCGATACGCCGGAAGGGTTGATAGCTCTTTCAGTTTTGCGGATGGAGAAGACATCAAGTTGTTGCCTCCAAGGTTTCGGAAATTGCCTCACTTTTCTCCAAAAACTCTTCTAGCATCTCATCAAAGGAAACCTTCCCTTCAGCAAGAGGTTCGATCATAGCCCCATACACATCAAGAAGGAGTAAGATGGTTCCGATGACGCTGACGGTTAGTTTTAGGTTTTCCTCTGAGTCTACACCCATAAAAACATAGCGATAGTAGATGCGATTTTCGAGTTCATCCACTTCGAATCCAGGAATCTCCAAGAGTTGATTGAGAAAAGAGGTCAGACTTCTTACCTCAAAAAGGGTGTCGTCCTTTGCAAGAAAAGGAAAATCAGATCGAAATTGAATGACAGCTGCGCCCGATAAAGGACCTTCACTCTGTAATTCTTTTGTGATGTCCGGACTTTCTGCTATGACCTCAATGACACGCTCACGTTTTTGGATATCTAATCCAAGATAAACAAGAATACGCTGCGGCGTTTCTTCGGTTTCTTCCATCAACGCACAATCTAGCCCCTCCGATTTATAGATACTTTCTAGTCTTTGTAATAGATTTTTCTCCATCTCATTACTCCTGTTAAGAAATTAATCTCCACCTTCCTCTCCACCAGCAAGGCCTGCATAGACACTTTTTAACAACTCAAATTGAGCTTCATTTTTCGAGACCTTACCCATAAAATCATCCGCCATCGTCCCAAAGAAAGCTATAACTTTTTTCTTCACTTCAGCTGTCGCAGCCTTAAGACCCTTTTCATCAATGATTTTATTTATTTCCTTCCTCATTCCAACTAGGTCGAAGCCAGCAGTCTGAAAGAAATCAATCATTTCGGGGTCTGCTTGGAATTCAGGATCGAGGAAAGCATCAACAAGTGTTGAGGTTAAATCCAACTCCCCTCCTGTTGGCGTAGTTACCAGTCGTGACGCCTTAGCGAAGTCTTCGAAACCCGTCTCATCGAGCTTGTCTTTACTACCCTTTATCCTTTCCTCCAAAGAGTCCACCTTGCCGGTCAAAGACGCAATCCTCTCATCTAATGATTTTGCTTTCTTGGCGAATTTTTCGAATTCTTTGTTCGCCTCCTGTTGCAATTTTTCGATACGTTCTCTGATCTGATCTTTATCGGTAACATCTTCTAACCCAGGAAGTGTAACAACTTGGGTAAGTGGTTCCGCAAGCGCCTCTTTCCTTTTCAAAATATTGTTCATTTCTGCCAACTTGGCACTATAAAATATCATGGTCTGGGAGGAGTTCGCCATAAGTTCCGCTTTTCGACGCTCCAACCGGAAGGATTGAATTGCTAGAGGGATCTTAACTAAAGAAATCCATGCTCGTCTTGCATAATTACTGACTTTTGCCACATTTGGTTTCTTACACTTAAGATGGACATGCCCGGCAATAAGCACCGATACCCCCATGGCAAATATCGTAAGACTAAGATAGGTAAATATAACACCAATCGCTAATGGTGGAAATACCGTACTCAAGATTGCAAAAGCGACAAATGCCAACGCTGTGACCGCAAAGGTAACAGCAAAAACAACCCTTTTTGTCGTAACATCGAACTTCAAGAAAGACTTTTCGATCTCTACCTTCTTGTTTAAGACAGATTTAAGCGCTGTCTTGCGACTAGCGGTAATGGTCTCCTCACGTTGCACATAATGCCGCAAGAGCACACTCTTTAAAGCCTCACCAATCTTCTTATCGCTTAAGAGGTCTGCTATCGCATCTTTGTCGAGATCTGCCAAATTACGTTTATCAAGAAAAATGCGCTGGCTTTCTAAGTATCCCACAGGATCGTCTGCTTTAAGAGCATTTCCTATATGTTCATCAAACGCTGTTGTTAGCGCTTTAACCTTTGAAGAGTCCTCTTGAAAATCCTTGTAAAGTCTCTCGATGATCAACTCATAGCTCGGCAGATCTTCGGGTTTTATTCTCGCTCGGATTTCTCCAATATTGCTAAATTCTTCCATCTTAGGCAGAACCGTTCCAGGGTATTCTATCAATTCAATTTTCCCATCCCTCAGTTCTTCTAAGATGCCGGCAATAATATTAGGTTGATCAAAGAGCTCATGGTGGAATGATGTTCTTAGAAATTGATCCTGCAACTTGTTTTTCAAATTAGAATTTGTTAGCAGATCATTCTTATTCTCTGACGTAAGACATTCTGCTATACTCACCCGATCGAACCGGAGTCCCATCTTCTTCGCATCTTCTAGCTTCATTTTGCCATCTGTAGTAAATTTGACGGCAAGTGCTTCCAATTCTTTCTTTCTCGTTGGTGCCTGCTTCTCAAATCTCTTTTCTCTCTTCGCAAGAAGCTTCTCAACCTTTTGTTTATTCACATGAAGGGGGAAAATACGTTCTAAAAACTGCTTTCGTACTTTTTCATTTTTGGTGAACAATTTGAGGAAATAATCTGTGGGCATTTCTTCAAAGGAGACATCTTTTAGGGAAACACCCTCTTTAGTCAAAAACTCCTCTTTGGTAAGGTCTAAGGATTGCAATACCTCTTCTAACTCCCGCCCAAAAGCACTTTTGAATTCTTCTTTCGCTACCTCGAAAGTTTTGTTTGTGAAAATATCTTTTATCTTGTCGTTAAAAAGTTTCGCTTTGTACTGTGCGAAAATATCGTCGTTGAGAGTCTTATTGCTTAAGATCTCCTCGACATCCTCTTTGGTTTTGGGTTCTTTCACTTTTTTGTATATCTTTCCTAAGATCGTTTTTTTGGATGTTTTTAGTTTCCCAAAGTCAACACCTTTCTTCTTGAATTCTGCTATGACTTCAGAATCCGTAGGTTTTTCAAGTGCTTCCCCTACAAATGCATTAAATTCGTCCCGAGTTGGATCTGCATACAACCGATCTCTTACTTGCGAGATCCCTTGTTGTACCCCCTCCCATTTTCTTTCCGATTGTGTTAGGATATAAGCTTGTATGGGCAAGCGTACGAGGGCATTCGCATAACCAAAACCTGTTACCACTGGATTTGCCATTGTATAGTTGCACAAACCTGAAACCCACTCCACAAAATAGTATCCTTTGGGTACATATGCAGCAGTGGTAACCATATATCCTGTAGCAGCACTCTTCAATATCTCATTTTGACCAGCAAGGAACTTATCCAGCACTTTGATCTGCTTTTCTAACTCAGGATCCGGGGTTGTTTTATATTTAGCCTTAATTACATTTAGTTGTTTTTCTATGGCATGCAATCGTGCAGCCTGAAAAACAAGAAAAGCTCCCACAGCCCCATGGCGAAGAAATTCTACCCCAGCCAGGGGTTTCTCTCCCCACTGAACTCCCACTAGTACAGATTTAGCACTATCAACAGTCACATTCTCGAGCAGCCAATCGAACACTAGCATATCACGCAAGCCATTCTCTTCAAGCAGAGGCAAGGTTTTCTTAAGTACATTTGCGGTAAAATACGAAAGATTAAGCACTTGTCCTGCCGGCGTTACAACTTCTTGGAGGGGGGTTACTAGTGCTTTTTTTATTTCCGCCGCTTTACCATATACAGACTTCAGTGCGGAGAGGTGCTCCAATTCTGATTTGTCGATGTCCTTATCAGCTTGTGTGAGCTTATCCGCCAGCTGTTTGAGAAAGTTCTCATCAATTTCCCCTAGAGCATCTTCATACTGCTCAGGTGTTGCTTTCAACCAGCGGTCAGCAACCATAGCATCATCTTCAATCGATGTAACACCGTTGTCGAGTCTATCTATAATATTGTCTATTATTTTATCTAGTTCCCCTTTGACTTCCCCTACTTTTACTTCTCCTGAGGGTTCAGAAACAGCTTTCCCTTCGATAACCTCCCTAGCAGTAGGCGCCCTGTGTTCTCCAATTCTAGCAGGTTTTACGAGTGGTTCTTTTGCCGGTCCCGGTACAGGAATGGATATTGGTTCTGGCATCGGTCCAGGCCCTACTGGTTCAACGGGTTTTGAATCGCCCATAAGCAAGCTCTACTCATGCAAAAAATATTTGCATATTTTCATAGTTTTCTAAGGATTTAACATGTTTCTGGAGAGAGCTTTTGGATAAAGGTTGTTTCGATACCTCTTCCAAACGTTCCATCCAATAGCTGTCAGTTTCTGCGAACCTCTTTAGCTGAAGATCAAATTCTTCAAAGGTAATTTCTTCACTAAAATACTCGAAGAGGACAAGGGTCTGTGTGTTGGGTTCATATCCCAAGCTTGCGTGGCCTGTTTCCTTGCCAAAAAGGTTGCCTGATAGTGCTTCTAGTCCTAGGGCTTTTTCAAAAGCTGTAGATGCGCGTCCAATGGTTGTATAAAGATAAAAGCCCTTTCCATCTAAGGATTTTTCGAGGGCGACAAAGAGAGAATCATTGAGGACGAGATGGCAGATTCCTTCCTTATTGAGCTCTAATTTTCCGAGCTGAAATTTTTTGGAGTATTGATTTAAGATTTCCTCGAGAGTCATTCTACTATCCTTACTTGCATATACATACAACCCAGTAGCAAACAAGAGTTTGACTGTCAAGAAAAAAGGAAAACCAGCAAAATATACCGCTATTTTTTCCAGCCCCTCTTGGTGGTCTCGAGTTTGGCAACATTTGAACGTAAAAAGTCCCCGTTAGGGGACACAGCGAGCTAGCCCCGTCCGAGTGCGAGGGAGCTAGCGACCGAGACACGTTGGGCGGGGTTGAAAACGGACAAGATAACCCGTCCCGCTAGGGGCGGCAGAATTTTAGTCAAAAACATGTTTCAATGCATAGCAAGATAAAAAAAACGAGCCCTTTAAAAACGTCCGCCCCCTCTCTCATTCTACAATTTCTGCCGCCCCTAGCGGGACGGTATATGAAATCGATCCTAAACCCCGCCCAACGTGTCTCGGTCGCTAGCTCCCTCGCACTCGGACGGGGCTATCTCGCTATGTCCCCTAACGGGGACCGTAGTCAAAATAATTGTGGCAATTATATAGAAATAAGTTATCTTTCTATTTAAGATTGGCAGTAAGATATGATAATCTGCAATGAGAAAGGCGTTGTTACGTAATGCACCACAGAGAACACAGAGAGATAGAAATTCATTTTTTTCTCTCTGTGATCTCACTGTTCTCTGTGGTGGATTGCGCAACAAAGCTGATGAGAAATAGAACAAAAAAACTCTAGCTCTATTATTTTATGGACGGAATAGCCGGAATTGTATACCCCGATGTCTTTCAGATGAATAATCTGGTCGACCCTATGCTAAAAACGTTAAAGCACCGTGGTAAAGGGGAGCCTGAGATCTATACCTATAAAAATATCCAGATCGGCCTTTGCAGCGGAAAATTTTCCACCAACGAAAAGAAAAACATTGTCGCAGGAATCGATGGATCCATCTATAACTACGAAGACCTCCGCAAAGAGATCACCAGCAAAGGGTATCATTTTCAAGGAAAAAGCGTCGCAGAGATCATCGTCCATGGGTATGAGCTTTGGGGAACAGAACTATTTCAGCACTTAACGGGCGAATTCGCCATTGTCATCCTCGATCAGAACAAACAGAGGATTCTTCTTTGTCGCGATCGAATAGGAAAGAAGCCTCTTTACTGGTTCCAAGATCATAATCACTTCATCTTTGCTAGCGAATTAAAAGCCCTTCTTGCCACTGGTGCTGTACCCCAAACGCCGGCAATGGAGTCTCTGTCGTCTTATCTTTACTTCGGATATATTCCACAAGACATGACACCTATTGAAGGAGTCAGCAAGCTTCTTCCTGCACATTACTTGCAATTCAACTTCGATGGAAGCAAAGGAATCAACTCTTACTGGTCCTATAGTTCTTACTTTGAAAAAACGAACACCAACCCTCGATCGAAAATCATCAAAGACCTTGATCAGCTGCTAAAAAATAGCATCGATTCATGCGCACCTAGAGATCAACATGTGTGCTGCTTTCTTTCTGGAAGTCTCGGCTCCGCAGGTATAGCACACTATCTTCGTGGTATCCTTCCTCCTGAAAATCTGTGTGTATGCTCTGTAGAACTTATAGGGGAAAATGATGCGGACATTAGGACTGCGAAAGAAGAATCGGATATCCTGGGCATCGAGCACAAAAAACATTCTATCACTCCTGAAACATTTCTCGATGATTTGGTAAAAATCGTATGGCATTTAGATGAACCCCAGGCTGATCCAAATATCGTCGCTATCTGGAAATCGGCAGAACTGGTATCGAAGGGGGTGCAAACTGTCTTCTCAGGAATAGGTAGCGATGAGCTCTTTGCAGGACATAGCCGCTATACCCTAGCGGAACAAAAAGCTGCTTATGTTGGTTCATTTCAACTATTTTTAAACTCCATACGAAAAGCACTGATTCCAATTTTTAACGTCTTATACAAACCTTTATCCTATAAATTGGTTAAACAGGCCCGAACAGACCCTTGGCAGTATAATTACCTAAAGCAGAATGCATTATTCGATGAGAGTGAAAGGCTTGCAGCTTCTACAAAAATTGATGGGATCTTTGACGCCGAAGTTTTCCTTCACAAGTTCCACCATATAAACCGTATTAAGCCAACGGTAGCTTCCTATTTGTACTTCGATGTAAAGACTAGACTGGCAGATTGTTATCTTCTTCAACTTGAAAGAATAACCGCTGCCCATAATCTGAATTGGAAAGTGCCTTTTTTGGACAGGCATATCGTCGAATACTTGGCGGGGCTTCCAGAGCCCGAATATCTTAAAGAGAGTGAAACCGCTTCTTATTTAAAATCTATGCTCAAGGACACTTTTCCAAAATCTATCCTCGACCGCCCGAAAAGAACTCGAAAGACTTTCTTAAAAAGCTGGATTGAAGGGCCAGAGGTTAGAGAAGCCTTTAAGTTGCTATTAAAAGGTACAATGGTGGAAACGGGATTGGTATCCAAATTTTGGTTAATGGAAAAAATCAATGCTTTAGGTTACAGCCCTACAGCTTTTAGCCATCTTTGGGCGATATTGATATTGGAGATTTGGTTTCGCCTTTATATCAATAGGGCTATCTCCCCTTCTGCTCCAAATGTTAGCGTATTCCAACTTCTGAGTGAACCCTCATAAACCAGTATCTACGATGCCTTCCAACCGTTTAAATGTTGTCGCCGCAGATAAAAGCGAAATTTCGGATACACGGATTTTTCGCCCAAAAATAGATAGAGAACAATCACAAGCTCACTTTGAAAAGTTATGGCATCGCAATGCAAAACAATTTCACCCGCTAAGGAACTGTATGGAAAGGGAGCGATTAAACCGCTCATTCGCCCTTTTAGAAGAACATCTTTCACTCCAAGGGAAACATGTTGTGGACTTAGGTTGCGGTGGAGGAATCTTTTCCCGGCGCCTTCGTGATGTAGAAGCGAAGGTCGACGCCGTAGATATTGCCAAGAATGCTCTTATCACCCTTGAATCGGAAGACACAACGGACATTAAAGCCATTCACGATTATGTCCCACGAACACGTTTAGAAGACAGCGCCTACGACCTTGTTGTTTGCACAGATCTGATTGCCCACTTACCGAACAAAGAACACCGCCTCTTCATCAGTGAACTTGCACGTCTCGTAAAAGGTAATGGGTATATTCTCTGCTCTACCCCTATTGACATTCATTCTGAAGATGCCCTAAAACGGTTTTCTTCCCTTGCTGAAACTGAGCTCCAAATTATCAGGTGGAAGCTAAGCTATCATCGCCTCTTCATTCGTCTTAGGGATCTATTTGAAGCTCCATCCCGCTACGCTCGCGCTCGCAAAGATCGAGAATATCGAGAAAACGCTAGAAAAGAGAGTTCTTCTTTCTCTCGATGGTGGTTCCAGCTAAATAGCGCCCCCCTTCTCGGAGGGTTTTGGGCTCTATTCCAATATTTGACCAACCCTATTGCTTCTCTTCTCCGCCAAAATCGCGTTATTTTGCTTTTCCTAGAGGCTATTTGCCGGTTGCTTTGGAGGGAATCAGGTGTCAGCCATGCGATATTCCTTGCCAAACGACGTCCGCTTGTCATGAAATTAACCACAGATACACACAGATGAACGCAGATAAGAGATCATAGCATCTTATCTGTGTTTATCTGTGGTGCGCCAAGAAGCGTACTGTTTCTTGCTGGTGAAAGTCCAGTCAGGAAAGTGTGGACCACACACATTCTGTATCGAGCCTTGAGCCCTGGAGGTAACAAATGGGTT